>NZ_JANPML010000040.1:0-2408 GCF_031422795.1 Sandarakinorhabdus sp. | reverse complement strand
GCGTTGCTGCGCCCCGAACCGACGCGCTGGCGCCTGGCCCTGTGGGCGGTGGCCAGCGACCTGACCAGCCTGCCGCCGCTGCCGGCACCAGGCCGGGTCTCGCTGTCGGGTGAAGCCGTGGAAGCGCCTGCCAATGTGCTGCTGGTTGCCGGTTTCTGGCGGCTGGGCTGCGGCAAGGACTCCATCGCCGTGCGTATCGACATGGTGGATCGCCTGTCCCGCCATATTCACGGGCGCCGCGATGGCCGCGTCCCGTTCATGCCCGATCCGAACTGGGCCTCCACCCTCGGCCTGTCGCAGGATGGGCTGGCCCGGCTGCTGCGGGCGCTGGGCTATCGTCCGCGCCTGGTGGATGGCACGCCGCATTTTGCCTGGGCTGGGCCGCCACGACAGGGCCAGCGCCGCAGCGTTTCCGGTTCAACACACGCCGCCGATGCCATTCCCATGGTCAGGAGGAATGATGCATCACCTTTTGCCATCCTGGCCGGCATGCGGGGAGGGTGAATTTGGTCTACGGGGCAGGGTTGAGATTGGACAAATATCTTTGGTTTGCGCGCCTGTCGCCATCCCGATCCCACGCTCAGCACCTGTGTGAAAGCCGTAGACTGCGTATTGATGGCCGGGTGGTTGATCGCGCTTCGGCATTGGTCAGGCCAGGGGCAGTGCTCAGCTGGCCACGCGGTGATGATGTGATCGTGGTGCGGGTCGAAGGCTTGCCGGATCGCCGCGGGCCCTATGTGGAAGCCCGCGATTTCTACACCGATCTCAGCCCTGCGCGGGCGCCGATCAGCGCCGATGCCGCACTGGGTTGGCAAGATGCCCTCTTGCCAGAGGCCTTCGCCCTCGCCTAAGGCGCGAGTGTATAGTTTGCGGTATCCAGCCTCTTGGCCGCGACCGACATGAGGGGAAATATATGGCCTACGTCGTCACCGAAGCCTGCATCAAGTGCAAGTATATGGATTGCGTCGAAGTCTGTCCGGTGGACTGCTTCTACGAAGGCGAGACCATGGTGGTCATCAACCCCAACGAATGCATCGATTGCGGCGTGTGCGAACCGGAATGCCCGGCCGAAGCCATCCTGCCCGATACCGAGGGCGGTCTTGAAAAATGGATGGAGCTCAACGCAACCTATTCCGCCCAGTGGCCGAACATCACCATCAAGGGCGAAACCCCGGATGGTGCCGATTCGCACAAGGGCGAAGAGGGAAAATTTGACAAATATTTCACGCCGACCGCCGGCCAAGGCTCCTGAGAGCGTTCAGAATGGCGCCTTTCGGGCCTGAAAACGGCCTGAATTGAGACCTATTGACCCGAAACTGTCATTTTCTCGGGCGGGGCTGTCCTATTGCGTGGCAATTGTGACAAGTTTCTGATATAGCATCCTTGTGGTCGGCGGTGATGTGCCTCCGACCGGTTTCGCCGGTTCCGTCGTCGCAATCGCCAACCTGCAAGGCGGGCAACGGGCCAAGGTCATGCAAGACAGGCAGGCAGGCACGTCAATCGTTCGTCAGCAGCATCCCTGGCAGCGCCTTCGCGCACGCCGGCGCTGCTCGGCTGATACTGGCGGCCTGATATGGATAAGGATGCTGGATCAATGGCAATTGCCAAACCGCTCGGTTTCGAAGTCGGTGATTATGTCGTGTACCCCAAGCATGGCGTGGGGCGCGTGGTGGAAATCCAGAGCCAGCACATCGCTGGTGCAGCGCTTGATCTGTTCGTGCTGCGTTTCGAAAAAGAACGGATGACGCTGCGCGTTCCGACCAACAAGGCGGAAGGCGTCGGCATGCGCAAGTTGTCGAGCCAGGCCACCATGAACGAAGCGCTGACCACCCTGAAGGGCAAGCCGCGCATCAAGCGTACCATGTGGTCGCGCCGGGCCCAGGAATATGAAGCCAAGATCAATTCGGGCGATCTGGTGAGCATTGCCGAAGTGGTGCGCGATCTGCACCGCGCTGAAGATCAGCCGGAACAGAGCTATTCCGAACGGCAGATCTATGAAGCCGCGATCGGCCGCCTGGCCCGCGAACTGGCTGCGATGGAAAACATCGACGAGCCGACCGCCCAGCAGAAGATTGAACTGGTGCTCAAGGCCGCCTGAACCAGGCTGGTTTGACCGAACACGCGCCGACATTGGCGGGCTTGCCCCTCAATGTCGGCGTCTTCGTGTGCGGCGTTACCCTTTGGTCCAGCGGGTAGTGCATCAAGGCCACCATCATCGATGGGCTGAAGCGGATGGGGTTGCGCCGCCGATGCCTTTGTGTATTATTGCAACAATACACAAAGGAAGCTGTACCATGATCCGTCCCGCCCTGCTGATCCTCACTGCCCTTGCTGCCACCTCGGCCAACGCGGCCGAACGCCGTTTCAGTGCCACCGGTTTTGACAAGGTGGCCGTGAGCGGTTCCGAC
>NZ_JANPML010000039.1:0-3061 GCF_031422795.1 Sandarakinorhabdus sp. | reverse complement strand
GCGCGCTGGGGCTGTTTCAATGGTGTGCCCGAAGAGGTCACCGCCAAGGAAATCGCCGCGCTGGTGTGGGATTCGGGCCGAGTGCTGGCCGAAATGGCGCTGCCGCCGCTGTATGGCAATATCACGCGGGTGGATTATGCGCGGCTGACCCAGCCGGCGCTGGTGGTGGTGGGCGGCAATGATCGCACCACGCCGCCGGGCATTGCGCGCTCAACCGCGCGGCAGATTGCTGGCACGGTGGATTATCACGAATGGCCCGGCGTGCCGCACTGGCTGTTCTGGGGCGAGATTGAACAAAGGCTGCACGCCACGGTGATGACGTGGCTGGCGACGCTGGCCTGATTGCAGCCCTGAAGGCCGAGGCGCTGCGCCTGGGCTTTGCCGATATCGGCATCACCACGGCCGCTGCGGTGCCGCAGGCCGGGGCACGCCTGCGCCAATGGCTCGCCGACGGCTGCCACGGCGAGATGATCTGGATGGAAGGCCGCGCCGATGAACGCGCGTCGCCGCAAGGCCTGTGGCCCGATGTGAAGAGCGTCATCATGCTCGGCACCAGCTATGCGCCGGCGCTGGACCCGCTGCGGCTGGCGGGTGAAGGCGATACCGGGGTGATTTCGGTTTATGCGTGGAACCGCGATTATCATGATCTTATCAAGAAACGGCTGAAGGCGCTGGCGCGCTGGCTGGTGGCGCAAGCCGGCGGCGAGTTGAAAGTCTTCGTCGATACCGCCCCGGTGATGGAAAAGCCGCTGGCCGCCGCGGCCGGGCTGGGCTGGCAGGGCAAGCACACCAATCTCGTTTCGCGCGCACATGGCAGCTGGCTGTTCCTCGGCGCGATCTACACCACGCTCGATCTGGCGGCCGACGCACCGCATGCGGATCGGTGCGGCAGCTGCACCCGTTGCCAGACGGCCTGTCCGACCGATGCTTTCCCGCAGCCCTATCGCCTCGATGCGCGGCGTTGCCTGGCCTATCTCACCATCGAACACGCCGGGCCGATCCCGGTGGAGTTTCGCGAACCCATGGCCAACCGCATCTATGGCTGTGATGATTGTCTGGCCGTCTGCCCGTGGAACCGCTTTGCCCAAGCGACGGAAGAACCGGCTTTCCTGCCGCGCGCCGAATTGACCGCGCCGAAACTGGCGGAGCTTCTGATGCTTGACGATGCGGCGTTCCGGGCGCTCTTCTCCGGCTCGGCGGTCAAGCGCATCGGCGTGAACCGCTTCATCCGCAATTGTCTCTATGCGGCGGGCAACAGCGGCGACGCGGCGCTGGTTCCGGCGGTGCGGGCGCATCTGCACAGCGACGATGCAGTGGTGACCGAAGCTGCGGCCTGGGCGCTGAAACGACTGGAGGACGCATGACAATAACCACTGGCACGGCCCGATTGGCGGCATTGCAGATTGGCAGCCGGGCGACCACAGCCGAGACGATGGCGGCGCTGATGGCGCGGCGTGACGAGTTGAAGGCCGCTCGGCCCGATCTGCTGGTGCTGCCAGAAGCCCTGTTCGGCGGTTATCCCAAAGGCGCCGATTTCGGCGTGAGGCTGGGCTATCGCACACCGGCCGGCCGCGATGCGTTCAAGCGCTATTGGGAACAGGCCATCGAGATTGACGGGCCCGAAGTGGCAACGTTGGGCGAACTCGCGGCCGATATTGGCTGCACCATGGTGGTGGGCGCCATCGTGCGGAAAGGCGCTACCCTGCATTGCTGCGCGTTGCATTTTGCGCCCGATGGCCGCCTGGCCGGGCAGCGCGGCAAGCTGATGCCAACCGCTGCCGAACGGCTGGTGTGGGGGCAGGGCGGGCCGGACGATGTCTGCACCTTCGACAGCCCGGCGGGCCGCATTGCGCCGGTGATCTGCTGGGAAAATTTCATGCCGCTGTTCCGCGCCGCGCTCTATGAAAAGGGCGTTACCCTGTGGGCCGCGCCGACGGTGGATGATCGGCCGCAATGGGAAGTTGCGATGCGCCATATCGCGCACGAAGGCCGCTGTTTCCTGGTATCGGCCTGCCAATGGAAGCCGCCCACCCGCGAAGCGCTGGGCGAACCAATCACGCTGATCGACCGCGCCGAGGATGTGCCGATCATCGGCGGCGGCAGTATCATCGTGTCGCCGATGGGCGAGGTGCTGGCTGGGCCACTGCGCGGCGGTGAGGGGTTACTTGTGGCCGAGGTTGATCTGGCCGATATCGTGCGCGCTCGCTTTGATTTCGACGCCGCCGGCCATTATGCCCGTCCCGACATCTTCCGGCTGGACGTAACCCCTGCAAAACGCTGAAACTGCTGCGGCAAGGAGAAATTGATGACCGATTCCCTGTTCATTGGCTTGTCGGATCAGGATGCGCCGCAAGCGCTGGTGCTGAAACGCGCCAACCGCCACGGCCTGATCGCCGGGGCGACCGGCACCGGCAAGACGGTGACACTGCAGGGCCTCGCCGAAGGCTTTTCCCGTGCTGGCGTGCCGGTGTTCCTGGCCGACGTGAAGGGCGATATCGCCGGCATGGCCAAGGCCGGCAGCGAGGCCGCCGGCTGGACGGCCAAGCGCGCCATGGAAATGAAGATCGAGGATTATGACTGGGAATCGATGCCGGTCGTGTTCTGGGATCTGTTCGGCGAGCAGGGCCATCCGATCCGCACCACCATTTCGGAAATGGGGCCGTTGTTGCTCAGCCGGCTGATGGGCCTGAATGACACGCAGGAAGGCGTGCTCACCATCGCATTTCGCTATGCCGATGAACATGATCTGCTGCTGCTCGATCTGGAAGATCTGCAGGCGATGCTGGCCTGGTGCGCGGACAATGCGGATGAATTGTCGAGCAAGTACGGCAACGTGACCAAGGCCAGCGTTGGCTCGATCCAGCGCCAGCTGCTCACGCTCGACAGCCAGGGCGGCGCGGCGTTTTTCGGGGAGCCGGCGTTCGACATCACCGATTTCATCGCGCTGGACGGCAAGGGCCGCGGCCGGGTCAACATTCTGGCTGCCGACAAATTGATGCAGTCGCCCCGCCTCTATGCGACCTTCCTGTTGTGGCTGCTCGCTGAACTGTTTGAAACGCTT
>NZ_JANPML010000038.1:0-2968 GCF_031422795.1 Sandarakinorhabdus sp. | reverse complement strand
GATCGAGCGCATGCAGGGCCGCCATGGCCTGCAAAGTGGTTTCGACCAGCGCCAGCCCGTCGCCGGCCTCTGGGGGCAATGTGCCGGCGATCGCCACACCGCAGCGCCGTTCGATGATCTGAAACTTGGTGCCCAGCACCGCCTCATCATCGCAAAAGGCGATCAGGCGCGGCACCAGCGGGAAATGCGGGCCGAGCGCGCCCAGCACCTTGGCTTCGCGTGCCATGTCGCTGGCGCCGGCCGCCAACACGCCGGGCGGCGGCCGGCGCAGCACTGCGGGGCCCGAGGCGAGCATCACGCCCTCGTTGCGATTGGCGATGCCGCCACCAAGCCGTTCCAGCCGCGCGTCCGCAGCCAGTGCGAGGCCGTGGCCGGGCAGCCAGGCGGCGAGGATTTCAAGATCAGTCATGCCCCGTCTGGCTATCACGCCAATGCCGAACAGCAACAGCCTGTCACAAAGCGGTTACTGGATAATGGCATGATGACTGCCTATGCTGGAGGCGATGTCTGACCTTCCCGTTCTTGCCTCTGAACGTCTGGTGCTGCGCCCGCACCGGCTGGCGGACTTTGAACGATTGACGGAGATGTGGTCGCACCCGGTGGTGGTGACGCATTTCGGCGGCAAGCCGTTCAATCGCGAAGACAGCTGGAACCGGCTGCTGCGCTATGTCGGCCATTGGCAATTGATGGACTATGGCATGTGGGTCGTCACCCGTCCGGGCGAGGATGTGCATCTGGGTGATGTCGGCTTCCTGCATGGCGAGCGCAGCGGGGTGGAACCCTTTGGCTGCCCGGAAGCGGCCTGGGCCTTTCATCCTGAAGCGCAGGGCCAGGGCTATGCAAGCGAGGCCGTGGCCTGTGCATTGGCATGGGCGGACACGCGCTTTGATCGCACTGTCGCCATGATCAACCCCGGCAACGCTGCCAGCATCAGCGTGGCGCGGCGCTGCGGCTTTGCCATTTATGGGGAAGCGACCTACCGGGCTGAACCGGTTGGCCTGTGGGAACGGGCACGACCGGCCTGATGGCTCACACTGCGGCCGGCAGGCCGCACAGCGCCAGACTGTCCTGCCACAGCGCCTTCGCCACCCCGGCATCGCGCGCCAGCACGGATGGCGCTGGCCATGTGAGCCGGGCCTTGCGCAGCGCAGCATAGACCTGGCCCGCCGGCGGGCGCTCGGCTGTCGCCAGATCGGCAAGGCCGCGACCGGCTGCGGCCAGGCTGTTCATCGTGCGGCTGAACGGCACCAGCAGCGGCAACAAGGGCCACACCAGCGCGCGCACCACCCACATTTGATCACGCGCCAGCCCGGTTTGCGGCGTGAGGCCGGGATCATAGGCGACCACGCTGATGCCGCGCGCCGCCGCATCGGGCCGGTCGGCGGCGACGCTGGCGGTCAGCAGATTGCACAGTTTCGACGCGGAATAGGCGCGCATGCCGGCCGTGATGGCATTGCGGTCCAGGCCGGGATCGCTGGCAGGATCGGCGAGCCAGCGGGCGTTGGCATGGCGGGGTGGCGGCACGCCGGTGCGCTCTGCCGGATCATGGGTGCCGCTGCTGGTGATCACCACCCGCGCGCCGTCGGAAAGATGCGGCCACAGGCGGTGGAGCAACAGAAAATGCCCGAGGTGATTGGCGGCAAAGGTGAGTTCGTGGCCGTCGGCCGAACGTTCTGCCACGGTGGGCCGCTGCCCGCCGGCATTGAGCACCAGCGCATCGATGCCAGCGCCGCCCAGCGCGGCAATCACGGCATCGGCAAAGCCGTTGACACTGGCAAGGCTGGCCAGATCGAGCGGCAGGCCGGTCACCCCCGCCGGCGCCGCATCGCGCACGCCCAGCAGGATGCGCGCATCGGGCAGGGTCGCCAGGTGGCGCAGCGCTTCGGCGCCTATGCCGCGATTGCCGCCGGTCATCACGATCTGCATGAGCCATTCCTTACGATGTAAATTTTACATCGTATAAATTGCGTCGTCACCATGGTCAAGCTAGAGAGTGGCGGTGAAATCCGAATCGGCCTGGCACTACGATGGCGACTTGAAAGCCGCGTTGATCGACGCTGCCCGCATCATCGTGGAAACCGAAGGCGCTGTCGCCCTGACCCTGCGCGCTATCGCCCGCGCCACCGGCGTTTCTGCCATGGCGCCTTATCATCATTTCAAGGACCGCAGCGCCCTGGTCGCCGCCGTCGCCGCCGCCGGATTCGATCAGCTTTACACCGAAAAGATCGCCGCGCTGGCCTCCGCGCCGGGGGACCCGGCCCAGCGCATCGTCGCCGGCAGCATCGCCTATGTCCGCTTCGTCACCGAACACCCCGAGCTCTACCGGCTGATGAAAAGCCCGGAACTGGCCGATCGCGCCGCGCACTCCGCCCTCGCCCTCGCCGCCGCGCAGCCGGGCGCCTCCCTCCACGCCATGCTCGCCGAACTCGCCGCCAACGGCCGCCTGCATGGCATCACCGCCCGCGACGCCGGCCAGATTCTCTGGGCGATGGTCCACGGTATCGGCACGCTTGCCGTCGACAATTATCTCGCCAATCCCGAAAGCCTCGCCGCCGATGGCGCGGCCGCACTGCTGGCGGGTTGGGGGGCGCTTTAGGTCAAGAACGTGGAGCCTCCGGCGGGCAGGGGCTCAGCCCTTGCCCGCCGAAGGCCCTTTTCTACCAGATCAGCGATTGAGCCGGCCCTCGATCAGCGCATCGACCACGCTCGGATCGGCCAATGTGGAGGTGTCACCCAGCGCACCAAACTCGTTTTCGGCGATCTTCCTGAGGATGCGGCGCATGATCTTGCCGCTGCGGGTTTTGGGCAGGCCGGGTGTCAGGTGGATGTGATCGGGGATGGCAATGCCGCCGATTTCGCTGCGCACGGTGGCTTTGAGGGCGGCGACGAGTTCGGGCGTGGCTTCGATGCCGGCGTTGAGCGTGACATAGGCATAGATGCCCTGGCCCTTCACATCGTGCGGGAAGCC
>NZ_JANPML010000037.1:0-6175 GCF_031422795.1 Sandarakinorhabdus sp. | reverse complement strand
CGCACCAGTTGTGTTACCGGAACGGGCTGAAGCCGGTCAGTCGGGGCCCCAGTATAATCTGCCTGCATTGACCCTGTGGGCAGGGAAGCTGGGGCCTCGCCCCCGTCTCAGCCGTGCAGCGGATCGCCAGGGTGGCGTGGGCCAGCTGCACCTGTTGCACAATGTCAGGTGGCTGGGGCGCCAGGATTCGAACCTGGGAATGCCGGTACCAAAAACCGGTGCCTTACCGCTTGGCGACGCCCCAACAGCCGGCCGGAGCCAGCAAGGGCTGCCGGTTAGGCAATCGCGGGCGCTTTGCCAAGCCCTTCTTTGCCGCATTCGCTGCGCAGTGGCGGTTTGACAGGCCATTCGCAACCCGCCAGCATCGCAGCCATGAACAACGCCATCCGCCTTTCAGAAAAATGGTTCGTGCGGGCGCTGTGGCTGATCAGCCTGGTTTTTGCCTTTTTCCTGATTGGTTTGGGCAATGCGGTGGTGGGTGATCTGCCCCAGGTCGAAGCCGATCTGTCGTTGCAGCAATTCATGGATCCGGCCGGCGTCGCCGTTCAGCAGCAGCAGGATGCCGCACGCTACAACCGAATGGCCGCCCAAGCCGCGCTGGAACAGGCCGAACTGAAGCGCAGCGGCGCGAGCAAGGAATATGCAGCCGCCCGCGCCACGTTCGACAATTGGGTGGCAACCCGTCAGGCGACCGGCCGCGCCGATCAGGACACTGAATTGAGCGCCCGCACCACTGCACTGGATGGCTTGAAGGCCAGCGAAACCGAAGCCAGCCGCGCCGGCGAAGCGCAAAGCCAGAAACTGCTGGATGCGCAGCAGGCCGAGCAGCGCGCCGAAGCCGCCATGGTGCCCCTGCGTGATGCCGCGCAAACAAAACTCGACAGCGCGCTGCAAGCGGCTGAACTGCGGGTATTCCTGTATCGCCTGGCCGTGACCCTGCCGCTGCTGGCCATTGCCGGCTGGCTGTTTGCCAGGGCGCGCAAAGGCCGTTGGTGGCCGTTCGTGTGGGGCTTTATCTTCTTTGCGCTGTTCGCCTTCTTTGTGGAATTGGTGCCCTATCTGCCCAGCTATGGCGGTTATGTGCGCTATTCGGTTGGCATCATCATCACGCTGCTGATCGGGCGCTGGGCGATTATCGAGCTGGGCAGATATCTGGAGCGCCAAAAGCTGGCCGAAGCCCAGCCCGAAACCATGCGCCGGCAGGATCTGGCCTATGATCAGGCGCTGGCGCGGCTGGCCAAAAGCGTTTGCCCCGGCTGCGAGCGGCCAGTGGATCTGAAGAATCCGGACATTGATTTCTGCCCGCACTGCGGCATCGGGCTGTTTGAACGCTGCGGCAGTTGCAGCGCCCGCAAAGGCACATTCTCCCCCTTTTGCCACAAGTGCGGCGCAAAGGCAGAGCCGGCCTAAACCCGGGCCAGCAGCCGCTTCGCCTGTTCGACGTGCAGGATTTCCACCATCTGCCCATCCAGCGTTGCCACCCCGCGGCCTTCGGCAAGGGCAGCCTGGTAGGCGGCGATTATGGCGTGGGCGTGGGCGATTTCGGCAGGCGACGGTGAAAACACGGCGTTGCACGGTTCGACCTGGCTGGGGTGGATCAGCGTCTTGCCATCAAAGCCCAGCAGCTTGCCCTGCCCGGCTTCGGCAATGAACGCGGCTTCGTTGCGAAATTCGGTGCAGACACCATCGAAACAGGCGACGCCGGCCGCGCGCGCGGCGATAACGATGGCCGACAGGCTGTAAAGCAAAGGCGTGCGGTTCGCATCGCTGCCACAGTGCAGCGCCTTGGCCAGATCAGCCATCCCGGCGATGAGGCCGGCAACGCCCGGCGTGGCGGCGATGGCGGCCGCACCGAGCACTCCCGCCGGCGTTTCGATCATCGCCAGAACCGGCCTGCCCCCGGCGCGGCGCACCACGTCGGCCGCTTCGGCTGCGCTATCAACCTTGGGCACGACGATGCCATCAAATCCATCCACGTGTGCCGCGGCCATATCATCTGCGTGCCAGGCCGTGCCGATGCCGTTGACGCGCAGGAACAGGCTGCATGTGCCCCAACCGCCCTGCAGCGCGGCGGCAACGGCAGCGGCGCGGGCATCAGCCTTGGCATCGGGCTGTACCGCGTCTTCCAGATCGAGGATAACGGCATCGCAGGCCAGGGTGCGCGCCTTGGCAACGGCGCTGGCACGGTTGGCGGGCAGATACAGCGGCGATCGCAGGCGGGTCATGTCCATGCCGACAACGCTGCCAGCCCCAGCCGCGAAGCGCAACCCGATCAGCCGCGCAGCGCAACTCAATCAGCCGCGCAGCGCAACTCAATCGTCGGCCCAGCCCGTCAACTGGCCGCGCAGCTTGATGAGCGCGGCCTTCTTGATCTGGCAGATGCGCGCGGCGCCAACGCCCAGCACCTGGCCAATTTCCTCAAGGTTCAGTTCCTCGACGAAATAGAGTTGCAGCACCTGCGCTTCGCGTTCCGGCAGGGTTGAAATCGCCCCTGCAATGGCGCGGCGGCGGCGATCCTGTTCCAGACAGTCGTGCGCGTCAGGGTCGCCGCTGGCAAACCACTCGCTGTGATCGGAATAGACATCATCCAGGCTTTCCGATTGTGCGGCGTGGGTCTGGGCATTGGCGGTGCGATATTCGGCCAACGGCAGTTCCAGCGCGGCGGCCATTTCCTCGTCGGTTGCGGTTCGGCCCAACTGGCCTTCCAGCCGGCTGCGCACCTGCCCCCATTCCCGCTTGCGGCGCATGGCTGATCGCACCAGCGTGGCGCCTTTGCGCAACTGATCGATCATGGCGCCGCGCACCCGCACACTGGCATAGGTGGCAAAGGCGGCGTGGCCGCGATCTTCAAAACTGCGCGCCGCCTCGATCAGCGCAACCATGCCGATCTGCACCAGATCTTCCACATCGATGGCCGACGAGACGCGGGCATGAACATGCCAGGCAATCCGCCGCACCAATTGCAGATGGCTGGAAATCAGCCGTTCGGGATCAACCTGCGCCAGGCGGGCCGGGGCATACAGGGCGGGATCAAGGCCAAGGCGGGCGTCCATCAGGCGTCTCCAGTTGGGGCGCGTGGGCTGGCGGCGCCGATCACGGCCAGCACCTCCACGTCGCGGTCATCGGGAATGTCGGCAAAGGCGAGCACGGGCACACCGGGCAGCCGGGCGCGCAGCAGCTGCCACAGTGCGCGGCGCACCTGCGGCACGGTCACAATGGCAAAACGGCGGCCCTCGTTCATGGGCGCGCGGGTGGCGGCGGCCACGGCTTCGGCCACGCGGGTGACCAGCGCCGGATCGAACGGATGGGCAGCGCCCGGATTGGCGCGCACGGCCTGCACCAGCAGGGTTTCAAGGCCCGGATCGAGCGCCACGGCCGCCAGAGCGGCTTTCACGCCGGCCAGTTCCTGCACCAGTGCCGCGCCCAGGGCTGGGCGGATCAGTTCGGCCAGTTCGGCAGGCTCCTGCGATTTGGGCGCCACCTGCACCAGCGCGCTGGCGATGGAGCGCAGATCGCGGATCGAAATCCCTTCTTCCAGCAGCCGCTGCAGCACCTGTGTGACCACCGCGACGCTGAGCAATTTGGGCGTGAGCGCACCCGCCAGCGCCGGCGTGGCATCGGCCAGCGTGTCGAGCAGGGCCTGCACCTCGTCCTGGCCAAGCAGCCGGTGGGCGTGAGCCATCAGCAGCTGATTGAGATGCGTGCCGACCACGGCAGCGGGATCGACAACCGTATAACCGGCGGCTTCGGCCAGATCGGTTTCGGCCGGATCAATCCAGCGCGCCGGAATGCCAAAGGCCGGATCAACGGTTTCGCGGCCGGGAATGGGTGTGGAAATCGGGCCGGCTTCGATGGCCAGCACATCATCGGGCCAGGCATCATCCTCGCCCACCACGACCCCGGCCAGCGTGATGCGATAACGGAATGGCGGCAGCGCCAGATCATCGCGCACCCGCACCTGCGGCAGCACGAAACCCAGATTCTTCGACAATTGCCGGCGCACGGCGGTGATGCGGGCCATCAGCGGCGCTCCGCGCGCATCATCTACCATCGGCACCAGGCCAAAACCGATATCGATGCTGGCCGGCGCGCTGTCGGCCACATCGGCCCACTCGATGCGGGCGTCATCGGCGGCGGCTTCGGCAGCGGCGGCCTCGGCAGGGGTTTCAATCACAGGCTTTTTCTTCAGGGCCAGCCACAGCGCAAAGCCGGCGGCCGGCGCGATGATGATCAGCGGCATGCCGGGCAGCAGGCCCAGCAGAGACAGGATGATGCCCACCGGCAGCCACGGCGCTGTCTCGCCCAGCTGCAGCCCAACCTGGCCGGCAAGATCAGTATCCTTGCCAACGCGCGTCACCACCATGGCCGCAGCGATCGACAGCAACAGCGCCGGCACCTGTGCGACCAGGCCATCACCCACCGCCAGCAGCAGATAGCTGGTCGCGGCATCGGCCAGCGTGAGATCGTGGGACACGGTGCCCAGGATGAGGCCGCCGATGATGTTGATAGCCAGAATGAGCACACCGGCGACGGCATCGCCCTTCACGAACTTGGACGAACCATCCATGGCGCCGTGAAAATCGGCTTCGGTGGTGACTTCGAGGCGCCGGGCACGGGCTTCGTCGGCGGTGATCTGGCCGGCGTTCAGATCGGCATCGATGGCCATCTGCTTGCCAGGCAGCGCATCCAGCGTGAAACGGGCGGCGACTTCGGAAACGCGGCCGGCACCCTTGGTGATCACCACCAGATTGATGATCATCAACACGGCAAAAACGAACAGGCCAACGACATAATCGCCGCCGACCAGGAAGGTGCCGAACGCTTCGATCACATGGCCGGCGGCGGCGGTGCCTTCGTGGCCATGCACCAGCACGACACGGGTGGAAGCGACGTTGAGCGCAAGCCGCAGCAGCGTCGCATAGAGCAGCACGGTGGGAAAAGCCGAGAAATCCAGCGGCTTGCGGATGTTGATCGCCACCATCAGCACGATCAGCGCCACCGCAATATTGGTGACGAAAAACAGATCGAGCAGGATGGTGGGCAGCGGCACCACCATCAACGCAACCAGAATCAGGATCGCTGCCGGCATCAGCGTGGTGCGGGCGCTCCACATGCGCGGATCAAGGGCCAGCGCGTTCATGACATTGCTGCCAGGACGAGATAGGCCATGCGGGCGCGGGCCGCGGTCAGCGCCGGGTCCGGCCCCGGCGATATGCTGCCGGTGGCCGGCAGGCTGTTGCCGGCCGTGATCCTTGCTGTGCCGCCGCCCATGTGCCGGTTGATGCGGCTGGCGACGAGATCATGGACTTCGGCCAGGCTGCGGGCGCTGCCGTCCTTGTGGTAAAAGGTGGAGCGATTGGCCGCCGCTGCTGCCGGCAACAGATTGGCCGCGGCCATGCCGGGGGCCGCTGCCATGGTCTTCAGGAACTTGATGGCGCCGCCGGCACCAAAGAAAGCCGCCAGATACAGATCAGCCGAACCCGCAGCGCGGCCCAGCGCCCCTTCGAGGCGGGCCGCGTTGTCGCGTGTGAACTCACCGGCCATGGTGGCGGCAGCTTCGGCGTTGTGGCGCAGCGACAGGATCGTCTGTTTGACCGCACCGCTGGCGCCGTTTTTCAACGCATCGGCGGCCCAGCCCAGCCCGTGCTTTTCGCCGTGGCGGGCAACGGTGGCCAGCCAGGTCGCATCGGTGAACTGGAACAGGCCGGTGGCCGAGGAAGTTATGGCGCGGGCGTTCGGATTGAGGCCGGATTCAGCGCGAGCATTGGCCAGCAGATAGGTGAAATCAACCCCGGTGCGGCTGGCCGCGCTGCGCACCGCATCGAGCACATCGGGCGGGCCGGCAGGGCGCTGGAAGGATATGGCCTGGGTCATGCCCCTACCCCAAGCAAGGCGCGTGCCAGCCCGGCCCCGCCAACTGCGCCAATCCGGATGTTTCCCCCCATCCCCCCATTCCTTGCCATGATTCAGGCCCAGCGCCCGTTGCTGCCGTAGGTGACAGGATCAGGCCGGGGGATGACCGGGCCGGGACGCTGCGCAGACAATCGCTTTTCAACGCTTATCATCTTGGCGCGGCTTTTCAGGATGGCCTCGCTGTTCAGATCGCGGGCCTGTTCGAGCAACGGACGCGGTGGCGCGTCGCCGGCTGCAATCGCCGCCGACAGATCAGACAGCG
>NZ_JANPML010000036.1:0-1745 GCF_031422795.1 Sandarakinorhabdus sp. | reverse complement strand
CGGCGGCATATTTGCCCAGCGCCACCGTGCAGGCGCGGGCCGCCAGCGGGTCGCTGATACCAGCACTGGCGATGGTATCGGCAATTTCGGATTTCAGCTCGATCAGCGCCAGTTGCACGGCGGCGGCAAAGCCCCGGCTGGCGGCATCAAGTGATTCCGACAACTGCAACTGCCGGGCGTGCAGATCGAGCCGACGCAGCTGGCCGGGCAGCACTTCGGCCGGCAGCGCCCGCACCGTAATGGCGTGGCGGGCGCGCAGCCGATCGACCACGGCGGCGTTGAGATCGGGGCCGGACAGGCGAAGTTCGTCGGCCAGCTTTTCGGCAGCTTCATCGAGCGCCGGGAAATAATTGCCGGCACCATCGATGAGCGCGTTGACCGCCGCCAATGGGCCAGGCGGCGCTGGCGCCGCGGCAACCGCCGGTGCAGCCGCCGCCAGCCGCAGCAGGGCGTGGGCAATGCCGGGGGCGCGCGCGGCGAGATCCCGCAACTCGGTGCGCGGCACATCGATGCCGATCAGGCGCGGATCGGTGAACAGTTTTGACAAGTCGTCAACCAGCTCGCCTTCGCCATCACCGGTCAGGCCGCGGATATCGAGATCATAATTCTGCGCGAGTTTCAGCAGGAAGCTGGCCGACAGCGGGCGCTGGTCGCGCTCGATCAGATTGAGGTAAGATACGGAAACACCGAGATCATTGGCCATCCGCGTTTGCGTCAGGCCGCGCGCCGTGCGTAGCCGGCGCACGCGCGCCCCAGCAAAGATCTTGCGGCCATTGCCCAGCGATTCCGGCAAGGCCGGCGCGGCGATCGAGGCAGGAAAGTCTGTCAATATTTTTACAATTTCACAAGCTTTCGCGGCGAAAATGAGACATTTACACACGATTTCTTGACAGAATCGCGTTGACCAGCCGGTAGCGGACGCGCAGGGCTTTGACAAGTTTTACCGGCAACCGCCGTATTGTCTGCAAAGGAGTGCGTATGAGCTATCAATCCGAAGTGTCCGCTGCCACAGCCGCCATTGCCGGCAAAGCCGGATGGCAAGCGATCAGTGGCGAGGCCGTTGCCCGCATGCGCCTGCAGAACCGATTCCAGTCCGGTCTCGACATCGCGCGTTATACCGCGGCGATCATGCGCCGCGACATGGCGGCCTATGACGCCAATCCCGCCAGCTACACCCAGTCGCTGGGCTGCTGGCACGGCTTCATAGGCCAGCAGAAGCTGATTTCGATCAAGAAGCACTTCGGCACCACCGACAAGCGCTACCTGTATCTGTCGGGCTGGATGATCGCCGCCCTGCGCAGCGAGTTCGGCCCGCTGCCCGACCAGTCCATGCACGAGAAGACCAGCGTGCCGGCGCTGATCGAGGAATTGTACACTTTCCTGCGCCAGGCTGATGCCCGCGAACTGGGCGGCCTGTTCCGCGATCTTGATGCCGCCCATGCTGCCGGCGATGCCGTGAAGGCCAAGGCGGTGGAGAACCAGATCGACAATTTCCAGACGCACGTCGTGCCGATCATCGCCGATATCGATGCCGGTTTCGGCAACGCGGAAGCCACCTATCTGCTGGCCAAGAAGATGATCGAAGCCGGTGCCTGCGCGCTGCAGATCGAAAACCAGGTTTCCGATGAAAAGCAGTGCGGCCACCAGGACGGCAAGGTGACGGTGCCGCACGAAGACTTCGTCGCCAAGATCCGCGCCATCCGTTACGCCTTCCTGGAACTGGGCGTGGAAGACGGCATCATCGT
>NZ_JANPML010000035.1:0-2306 GCF_031422795.1 Sandarakinorhabdus sp. | reverse complement strand
GCTGGTGCACTTCGCCTGCCAGCCCGATGATGATCTCACGCTCGCCGCGCTGCTGGTCTCGCCCTTTTGCGGCCTTGATCATGATCAGCTCACCGGGCTCGCCGCCGGGCGGCCGGGCACCTTGTGGGCGGCCGTGCTGGCCAGCGAGGATCCCGCCGTGGCCGCGCCGCGCGCCGTGCTGGCCGAGGTGCTGCGGCTGGCGGCGGACGTATCGCCCTATCGCTTCCTCGAAACCATCCTGTCAGGGCCGCTGGCTGGCCGGCGCAAGCTGCTGGCGCGGCTGGGCGAGGAAGCCCGCGATGCCATCGACACCGTGCTCGATCAGGCGCTGGCCTGCGAAGCGGCGGGCGCAGCCAGCTTGCAGGCGTTCATCGCCTGGATGGCGGCCGAAGATCTGGAGGTCAAACGCGATCCCGAAGCCGCCATCGACGCGGTGCGGTTGATGACGGTGCATGGCGCCAAGGGCCTGCAGGCGCCGATCGTCATCATGGCCGATGCCTGCCATGTGCCGCCCGCGGAAAAGGGCGAGCTGGTGCTGGCGCTGGGCAACGGCCCGCAGCTGCCGCTGTGGCTGCCATCCGGGCTGGTGGCGCCGCCAGCCTTTATCACCGAGGCCGAGAATGATCGGGCCGGCAGGGCCGCGCGGGAACATCGCCGGCTACTTTATGTGGCGCTGACGCGGGCCGAGGAAGTGCTGTGCATTGGCGGTGCCACCAAGCCGTGCAAGCAATGGGATGTGCATCCCGAAAGCTGGTATCAACTGGTTGAGGGGGCGCTTTCCGATCTGGAAAGCGTGGATGATCCGCACTGGCCGGAACCGGTGCGGCAGTTCCGCTCTGGCCCGGCGACACTGCTGCGCGATGTGGAGGTGGTGC
The DNA here is from genome assembly GCF_031422795.1 of Sandarakinorhabdus sp. GTDB lineage: Bacteria > Pseudomonadota > Alphaproteobacteria > Sphingomonadales > Sphingomonadaceae > Sandarakinorhabdus. Next base: position 1,431 of record NZ_JANPML010000035.1, on the reverse strand, counting down.
CCGATGCCACGCTGCTGCCCACGGATCGCTGGTGGCAGCGCCAGGCCCCGGCCGAAGCCCGCCCGCCGCGCCCATTGGCACCATCGAGCCTGGGGCCAGACACGGTGGCCGATCCGCCGCCCGATGCAGCGCGGCTGGCGGCAGCGCGGCGCGGGACGGCGCTGCACCGCTTGTTCGAAACGCTTCCCGGCTTGGCCCCCGACATTCGGCGCGACGTGGCGCTGCAATGGTGCGCGCTGAACGTGCCCGATCTGGATGGCGCAGAACTGGCGGCGACCGTGCTGGCTGTGCTGGGCGATCCGGCCTTTGCTGCGGTGTTCGCGGCTGGCGCACTCACCGAAGCGCCGGTGGCGGCGGTGGTGGGAGAGGCGGTGATCGCCGGCAGCATCGATCGGCTGCTGGTAAGCGAGACCGAGGTGCTGGCCGTGGATTTCAAGACCGGCAGCCGCGTGCCGCCCGGGTTGGACGCCGTGCCGCCGTCGCATCTGGCGCAGATGGGCGCCTATGCCGCTGCATTGGCGCGGGTTTTCCCCGGGCGGACGGTGCGCGCCGGGCTGCTCTACACCGCCGGCCCGCGCCTGATCGAAGTGCCCGCCGATGTGCTGCAAGCGTCGTTTTCCATTGGGCAGCCATCCGCCGCATTGCAGCCGGACAGGCCAGTGCCTATCTATCCGTCGTGATCCTTATTTGCGGAGTCTTCCCATGACCAAAGCCGTGACCGATGCCAGCTTCCACACCGATGTGATCAGCGCCGACAAGCCGGTGCTGGTCGATTTCTGGGCCGAATGGTGCGGCCCGTGCCGCATGATCGCCCCGGCGCTGGAAGAACTGAACAACGAACTGGCCGGGGTGGAGATCGTCAAGGTCAACATCGACGAGAACCCGGACGCGCCGGGCCGTTATGGCGTGATGTCGATCCCGACCATGATCCTGTTCAAGGGCGGGCAACCGGCGGCCACCATGGTCGGCGCGCGGCCCAAGGGCGAATTGAAGGCGTGGCTGGAAGGCCAGCTGGCGTAAAGCCGCCGCGCTTTTTGGAAGGCGCTTTGGCATAAAGCCGCCGCGCTGGCTCAGGCCGGCGCCACCACCTGCCCCAATCGCGGAAAATGCACGTGGACGGTGAGCCCAGGCTCGCCGTCCACTTCGCGTGCCACGGTAATACCGCCGGCGTCGCAGCGCAGCAGCCGCCCGATGGTGGGCGCGTCCTTGGTGTCGGGCTGGCTGACAGCCGCCATCATCCCGGCCTTGCATGGCGCGGCAACGGTGCCGGTGACGGGGGCAGGTGTGGCGGCGCGGGCCTGCGCCACGGCTTCGGCACTGGTCATCTCGCGCCGGTCGCCATGGCCGATGCCCGCCACCCGCGCATACCATTCGCCCACATGCGGCACTGCCATCAGTTCGGCCGTGAAGGCTGCAGCGCTCTGGTTGTTC
>NZ_JANPML010000034.1:0-1698 GCF_031422795.1 Sandarakinorhabdus sp. | reverse complement strand
CAGCAAACCGGCGCCGCCCAGCAGCACCGCCGCCGCAATGATTCCGCGCCGCATCACCGTCTCCCCTGCTGGCCGATTGCGGCCCTTGCGTCACAAGATGCCACGGCGTGAGGGACGGTCAATGCATTTGGCAACCGCCCTGTCACTTGCCGCAGCCGGCGCATTCAGGCGGCCGGATTGTCTTTCACGTGGCGTTCCAGATCGTCGAAGAAACGCTCCAGATTGTGCAGCACCATCATCTTGAATTCGTAATTCACATCCGGGCTGGCGCTTTCGATGATCGGGCTTTCATCCACCTTTTCGGCATAGGCCTTGTGAATGGTCTGCACATAATCCGACGTCAGCTCGATCTCGCCCATCTTGTCGAGGATGCGCAGCTGCACGATCATGATCTGGCGCACCAGCATTTCCAGCGCGGTGATGCGCGACACGGTGGCAACCGGATCAAGTTCGACTGATTCCTCATCACTCATGTCGGCAGTGTGCCTTGAAAAGCCGGGGCGGCAAAGCCTGTTGCAGCCAGCAGTTGTAGCTTGGCGCGGGTTGGGGCAGGGCAAGGCCATGGCTCGCCGTTTGACCGCTCGCATCGAACGCTTCCCCGTGCAGGGCAGCTTCACCATCGCGCGCGGTGCCAAGACCCATGTTGATGTGGTCGTGGCCGAAATCAGCGATGGCCCTCACACGGGCCGCGGCGAGGGCACCGCCATCTATTACAAGGGCGACAGCGCTGAACGGGCGCTGGCCGCATTGCACGGCATGGCCGACGCGGTGACGGCTGGCGCCACCCGCGCCGATCTGTTCACCCTGTTGCCCGCCGGTGCTGCCCGAAATGCTCTCGATTGCGCGCTGTGGGATCTGGAGGCCAAGCAGTCGGGCAAGCGCGTCTGGCAAACGCTGGGCCTGCCGGTGCCGCAGCCGATGCTGACGGCTTATACCATCAGCCTGGGTGATCCTGGAGCGATGGCGGCGGCGGCAAGCGCGGTGCGGGGCCGCGAACTGCTGAAAGTGAAGCTGGGCGGCGAAGGCGGCGTGGCTGCCGATGTGGAGCGCATGGCCGCCGTCCACCGGGCCGCGCCTGATGCCCGGCTGATCGTCGATGCCAATGAAGCCTGGGGTGGCGCCGATATCGAACGCACCTTGCGCCAGCTTGCCCCGATGGGCGTCGAACTGGTCGAACAGCCGGTGCCGGCCGGCCGCGATGCCGATCTGGACGGGTTGAAATGCGCCGTGCCGCTGGCGGCGGATGAAAGCTGCCACGACCGCTCCAGCCTTGATGCCATCATCGGTCGCTACCAGTTCATCAACATCAAGCTGGACAAGGCCGGCGGCCTGACCGAAGCGCTGGCCCTGCGCCATGCCGCTGCCACGCGCGGGCTGGGCGTGATGACGGGGTGCATGCTGTGCACCAGCCTCGCCATCGCGCCGGCGTTCATGGTGGCCATGCAGGGCAGTTATGCCGATCTGGATGGGCCATTGTTGATCGAAGACCGCCCGCATGGACTGCGGTTCGAAGGCAGCGATGTGTATCCGCCGGCTGCTGAACTTTGGGGATGATGCTCTTCAACATTGCGGCTATGCTGCACTGCAATGTTGAAGGTTGACGCTATCCACAACCGCCGCGCGATCATCGATCGCCGGGCTCTGGCCGATGGCTTGGCCAGCGGGCTGGCGCGCTGCGACAGTTTTGCCGATCGTCGC
>NZ_JANPML010000033.1:0-3037 GCF_031422795.1 Sandarakinorhabdus sp. | reverse complement strand
GCCAAACAGGCTGTCGCTGCCTTCGCCGCCGAACAGGCGATCAGCAGCATCGCCAGTGCCCGAAATGCGGCCAAGAACGTCGCCATACAGCGTGTCGTCACCCAGGCCGCCGCGCAGCGTATCGGCACCGATCCCGCCTTCGCCGACATCGTCGCCGTCACCAGCATCGATTGTATCGACGCCGGCACCGCCGTTCAGCATGTCGTTGCCTTCGCCGCCATCAAGCAGATCGTTGCCGGCAGCGCCAAGGATCGTGTCGTTGTCCTTGCCGCCAAACAGGCGATCGGCACCGGCACCGCCGTCCATCACGTCGTCGCCTTCGCCGCCATCGAGCAGATCGTTGCCGGCGCCGCCGAGCAGCGTGTCCTTGTCCTTGCCGCCGAACAGGCGATCGGCGCCGTTACCGCCGTAGATGGTGTCTTCATCTTCGCCGCCATCGAGAAAATCATTCCCGCCAGCGCCATCGATGAAGTCCTTGCCCTTGCCGCCGAAAATCCGGTCGGCGCCGACGTCCGCGGCTTTCTGGCCAGGTGCGTAACCGTAAAGGAAATCATCCCCTTCGGTTCCGTTGATCAGGTCAATGCCTGCAGTTCCAAATAGTGTTGCCATTGTCTGTCTCCAGCTTTGGATCAACACCCCCATCTACGAAAATGCTGGTGACAGGCTTGCTGCAGGTTGAACGGCGCGTGACAGTTTTTTGAAGATCAGCGCAGCGCGAGCGCGGCCTGCACTTTGCCCCAATGCAGCAGCTTGAAATTCTGCGTCGGCGCATTTTCGCCGTCCTGCGCCACCATCAGGCCGTGCGGGAAGGCCGGGCCGAAATTGCCGGTCAGCACGGCGATGCCGTCGGTTTCCTGGGTGGCGCCGAAACGGCCGGCGGCGATGCGGAAGCGGCCAGCATAGCGTTCATCCGACAGGCGGTAGAGCGTGTAGGCGTTGTCACCCTGGCTGGATGCCACCAGCCAGCCGCCATTGCCGGCCCCAATGCTGGCAATCGCCAGGCCTTCGACATCGGCAACCAGGCGGCTTCTATCCACGCCGGCCAGTTTGACCGGGCGGGCAGATGCGCCGGGCCGCGCATCGAAACGCCAGATGCCCACGTCTTCTTCCGCCACATACAGTCGGGCAGTGCGCGGATCGACCACGCAGCCTTCGGATTGCGACGCCAGCTTGAGGGTGCGCACGATGCGGCCGACGGCGCGGGCGGGATCGATTTCGATCTGGCGGATGGTGCCATCCTTGATGACGATGAAGGCCGTAAGAGCGCCGCCACCAGGCACTTCGGGCGTTGCCCACATGCACAGGCCATAGGCTTCGCCCGCGCCGGCTGGCACCCGGCCCAGCGGCTGCAGCCGCGCGCTGTCCGTATCGAGACGGAACAAGGCGATGTGGGCGTTGGCTTCGTCACTGCGATCACTGGCGGCAACGATCACGCCCGCCGACGTTTCGACGAGATCGACATTGTTGACCCGTCCGGCGGTCACGAAATGCCGTTCAACGCCATCAAGGCCGTAAACATGCAGGCCGCGCTTTTTATCGGTGGCGACGATCAGGCTGGCGGCGGGAATGGCCGCGTTGCGCCAGATCGCCGGATCATCGGCGGCGTCATCGCCGGTGGCCACGGGCGCGGTTTCGGCATCGGCGGTCACACTGGCGGTCTTGACCGTGGGCACCACGGCCGGCGGCGCGCAGGCGCACAGCAACAATAGCAAGGCAAAGGGCAGGCGCATGATGCTGTGGCTCATTTGACGGAGACAAACAGCGGATTGGCATAGAACCACAGATCATCCCACGGGTTTTCGCCCTTGGGATCGGCAGCGGGTTCCAGTTCGGCGGTGCTGGTGCCGCGCACGCGCAGATAGATCGGCCCGGTCAGCGCCGGGATGCGGTGAGTCATGGTCAGCACTTCGCCGTCACGGCGCCAATCGGCGGCAGTGAAGCGGCGGGCAACCGACGTGGCGGCGGTGGTGGCGGTGCTGCGGTCGCTCACCGCGCCGGTGATGCCGCCGATGATCAGATCAACCCGCGCCAGGGCGGGCGTGCGGCCGCCGGCATTGGCAGCGGCCGGGTCGCGCAGGCGGATGGTCACGTCCAGCATCTGGCCCTTGCGTGCATTCAGCGTGCCGCCAATGCCAGCGCGCTGGCGGCCGCTGGCCACGGTCACATCCACTTCGGACACCAGATCGCCGGTGGTGACGAAAATCCGGCCCGATCGCAGGCCGTCGATGATGTCGGCGTGGGTTGCCCGCGCCTGCACATAGGTTTTGGCATATTCGCCCGGCCAGAAATCATTGCCGCCGTCGCGCCAGTTGGCGTGGCTGTCGGATGTTGCGGTGATGAACCAGCCCCGGCCTTCGGCCAGCAGCGAATCCCACAAACCGCCCAGCGTCGCTGTCATCTGATCGAAACCGCCCAGCGTGGGCGCGCGGCCATAGCCGCCGCGATTGCCGGTGGGATCGGGGCTGCCATCCGGTTTCAACGCCCCGGCCTGGTGCCCCGGCGCGCCTTCCATGCCGATGGCAACGCGCGGCGCGGTATCGTTCCAGTTGCGGAATTCGGATGGGGTATACAGGCCCCACGTGAACGACGCCGTGGCGGAACGGCTGGGGTGATTGGCGATCAGCACCGGCGGCGCCTTTTGATCGCGCATCAGTTTCAGCGCGTCGATCATGCGGTTTTCGGTATCCCAGCTCTTGTCCTGCGGCCACGGCTCACGCTTGGAAAAGCCCGATTCGATGGCGCGCAGTTGTTCGCGCTCGCTGCCGGTGAAGGGGATGATCAGGCTGCTGTGATCGCCGGCCGGAGTATCGAATTCCATGCCATAAAAAATCAGCAGGCCCGGCACGGCGGCGCGGGCCTGGTTCACCGCCGGCCACGCCTGGCTGTAATTCAGCTTGCTGTGGTTCGGCCCGCCATGATCGGTGCTCACCATCCAGCGCAGGCCGAACTGCCGGGCCATCTCGGCATTTTTCCGAATCGCATAGCGGCCATCCTTGCCGAGCAGCGGGATCGGCGCGGTTTGCGGGCTGGCCGGATC
>NZ_JANPML010000032.1:0-10937 GCF_031422795.1 Sandarakinorhabdus sp. | reverse complement strand
GGCATGAAGCGCTTACTTGAGTTCGACAGTGCCGCCGGCTTCTTCCAGCTGCTTCTTGAACTTTTCAGTGTCAGCCTTCGATACGGCTTCCTTGACGGCCTTCGGAGCCGATTCCACCAGGGTCTTGGCTTCGGTCAGGCCCAGGCCGGTGATGGCGCGGACTTCCTTGATCACGTTGATCTTCTTGCCACCGTCGCCGGTCAGGATCACGTCAAATTCGGTCTGCTCTTCAACAGCCGGAGCAGCAGCGGCAGCCGGGCCAGCAGCAACGGCCACGGCCGCAGCAGCAGACACGCCCCACTTTTCTTCCAGCATCTTGGCGAGGTCAGCGGCTTCCAGCACGGTCAAGGCGGAAAGCTGTTCAACGATCGAGTTCAGGTCAGCCATGGTAATTCTCCAGTGTTTTCAGTTTGATTTCAGTTATCGAACGCGTCAGGCGGCATCTTTTTCGGCATAGGCCGAAAAGACACGGGCCAGCTTGGCGGCCGGCGCGCTGGCCAGCTGGGCCAGCTTGGTCGCCGGTGCATTGACCAGGCCAATGATCTTGGCGCGCAGTGCATCAAGCGACGGCAGTTCGGCCAGAGCCTTCACGCCATTCACATCGAGGACAGTGTTGCCCATGGCACCGCCGACGATTTCGAACTTGTCGGTCGTCTTGGCGAATTCCACCGCGATCTTGGCAGCGGCCACCGGGTCGGTGGACGTGGCAAGGCCGATCGGGCCGGTCAGCAAGTCGCCGATCGGCTGGTAGGGCGTGCCTTCGAGCGCGATGCGCGCAAGGCTGTTCTTCGTCACCTTGTAGCTGGCACCGGCAGCGCGCATCTTGTTCCTGAGATCGCTCGCTTGCGCGACGGTCAGGCCATGATTGCGCGTGACCACGATGACCGAAGTCTCGGTCAGCGTTTTGGCCAGGCTGGAGACGGCTTCGGCTTTTTGGGCGCGATCCATGCTCACTCCTTGGTTTCAGGCTCGCCGGCTTGCCTTTCGGCTGCCCTGCGAACGGGTGATGACGCAGCATGACACTGCGCCGGCTGATGAGCCTGTCGCCTGCCAATCACCATGTTTGGGGAGGAGCGGGCACCAGGCCCGTCCGAAGAGGATCGCTTGCCCGCGCCGGCTGAGCCAGCGCAGACCAGATCAGGCCGCAGCCCAATCCGTGAAAAACAACCTCGTCTCATGCAGGCCCAAACGGCTTAAGGGCGCAAACCCACCTGCAATCTCGGACGGACGTTCAGGCCATTTCTGGCTGGAACGGATGCGGCGCGATAGAGGGGCCAAGCCGCAGAGTCAAGTGGGCGGGCAGGCGGGCGGGCGGTGAACTGCCGTTCTGCCCAAAACGCCGTTTCTGGCCGCCGCCATGAAAAAGGGCCGGGAAGATCGCTCTTCCCGGCCCCATTTCTTTGCGCTCAGTGCGCGATCAGGCGTATTGGCCGGTGGACGACGGATCGACCTTGATGCCGGCGCCCATCGACGAGCTGACAGCGACCTTGAGCAGGAACTTGCCCTTGGCGCCCGACGGCTTGGCCTTCACCACGGCATCGAGCAGCGCGTTGAAGTTGGTGCGCAGATCGGCCTGGTCAAAGCTGGCCTTGCCCAGAATGCCATGAATGATACCGGCCTTTTCGACACGATATTCGATCTGGCCGCCCTTGGCAGCCTTCACGGCTTCACCCACGTTCATGGTCACGGTGCCCAGCTTCGGGTTCGGCATCAGGCCCTTGGGGCCCAGCACCTTGCCGAGACGGCCAACCAGACCCATCATGTCGGGCGTGGCGATGCAGCGATCGAAATCGATCGTGCCGCCCTGCACCAGTTCCAGCAGATCTTCAGCGCCAACCACGTCGGCGCCGGCGGCCTTGGCTTCATCAGCCTTGGCACCGCGAGCGAACACGCCCACGCGCACGGTCTTGCCGGTGCCCTTGGGCAGGGTGACGACGCCGCGAACCATCTGGTCGGCGTGACGGGGATCAACACCCAGGTTCAGCGAAACTTCGATGGTTTCGTCAAACTTGGCCGTGGCCAGGCTCTTCACCATCTGCAGGGCTTCGTCGATCGGATAGAGTTTTTCGCGGTCAACCGCGGTGGCCAGGGTCTTGGCCTTCTTGGTCATTGCCATTGGATCAGCCCTCCACCACTTCAAAGCCCATTGCGCGGGCCGAACCTTCGATGGTCTTCATCGCCATCTCGATGCTGTTCGCGTTCAGGTCGGGCATCTTCTGCTCGGCGATGGCGCGAATCTGCGACTGCTTGATCATGGCCGCCGGAGCGCCCTTGCCCGGCGTGGTGCCGCCCGACTTCAGACCAGCGGCCTGCTTGAGCAGGAAACTGGCCGGCGGCAGCTTGGTGATGAAACTGAACGAGCGATCGGCATAGACGGTGATGACCGTCGGGATCGGGGTGCCCTTTTCAAGGGATTCGGTCTTGGCGTTGAAGGCCTTGCAGAATTCCATGATGTTGACGCCGCGCTGGCCCAGTGCGGGGCCGATCGGCGGGGAGGGGTTGGCGGAACCCGCCTTCACCTGCAACTTGATATAACCGGTAACCTTCTTGGCCATCGGGCCACTCCTTGTTGTGTGGTGCTAGCGGCCGGGGCAACCGGCCTCCCACATTTCGTGTCCGCCTGACGGCGGGAAGTGCCGTCCCGGAAACCGGAACGGTGGGACGATGGAAATCGCTGAATTACTTCTGCTTTTCCACCTGTTCGAAGCCGAGTTCGACGGGCGTTGCCCGGCCGAAGATCGACACCGAAACCTTGACGCGGCCATGATCGTAGTCGATTTCTTCGACAAGGCCGTTGAAACTGGCAAACGGACCATCGAGCACGCGCACGCTGTCGCCGATCTCGAAATTGGCCTTCTTCTTGATCTTGGCCGCCGGGGTTTCCTCGGTCTTGGTGTTCAGCATGCGGGCGGCTTCCGCCTCGCTCACCGGCTGCGGCTTGTTCTGCTGACCCAGGAACCCGGTCACCTTCGGGGTGTTCTTGACGAGGTGATAGACATCGTCAGTCATCGCCAGCTTGGCGAGCACATAGCCGGGCATCGACTTGCGCTCGATCTGGCGCTTCTTGCCTTTCACCACCTCGGTGACGGTTTCGGCCGGCACTTCGACGGCGTCGATGAAAGCTTCAAGGCCCATGCGGCGGGCTTCGGAAAGGATCGATTCCTTCACCTTGTTCTCGAAACCGGAATAGGCGTGAATGATGTACCAGCGCGACATAGATATCCTCAGGCAGCGAGGCTGAGCAGGAATTTGACGGTGCGACCCAGAATCTGATCGATGCCAAGGAAGAAGACCGACAACAACGTCGTCATCACCAGCACCATGATCGTCATGCGCACCGTATCGGGCAGCGTCGGCCAGGCGATCTTGCGAGTCTCGGTCTGCACCTGGCGCACGAATTCCGCCGGGGAAACCCGGGGCTTCTTTGCCAATTCCGCTTTCACGTCACTCACGCGCGTTCGCCTTTTGCCGTTCGAAACCCAACACGAATCACTCAAGCTGCAGCCAGAAACTGCCGCCCGCAACGCCAATAACCGGTACAGGGAACCCCGTGACCGGCCGGATCAACGCTGCCTGCGCCCCGATACTTGGGCCTGCAACCCTTCAACTTCAACCGCTTGCGGTCAAAATTTCGGACTGTTGGCAGGAGTGGAGGGGCTCGAACCCCCGGCCCTCGGTTTTGGAGACCGATGCTCTACCAACTGAGCTACACTCCTGTGCGCAGAGGCGGGGCTATAAAGACGCGGGAGCGGCGGCGCAAGAGGCGGCGAATGGCGCTGCACCCACTGAAACGCAAACGTTGAAGCAACCATTGAATCGGGGCCACGGCTGGCCTAATGGCGGGTGCAGCGCGGGTATAGCTTAGTGGTAAAGCACCAGCCTTCCAAGCTGGCTATGCGGGTTCGATTCCCGCTACCCGCTCCATCGCAGCCGGGCGCGCGGTCAACGCGCAGCGTTGAACACCGACTCCGGCAAGATCGGCCAGCGGGTGCGCGGCCGCTACAGCGGCCCAGCGCAGCCCGTCTGACGTCAGCCGCGGCTTTGCCGCGGCCTCTTGCTTCGCTCGCAAACCCCATCGACTGCGACACACCCACCAGCGTTTTCACCCTAAACCCGCCGCCGCCGCCGCCGTTTCCGGGGCAGGTCAATCAGCGCGGGAGGGTCAAACACATGAAGCATCAGCCGGGGCCAATGGTGGCAAAGCAGGCGGTGCCAACGCCGCCGGATGTCGCCTTTCCCGGCGGCACCGGGCCGCTGGCCAGCTATGACCAGATCCGGTCTCTGCTGATCCAGACCGGGCTGCCGCCGGAACCGGCCGTCTATGATGTGCTGTGGCGCTATGTGCGCGATGAAGATGCGGATTTGTCGCTGGCCATCGACAAGGCGATTGCCGGAGACGGGCTGACGCTGGCGGTGGTGATGGGTCTGCGCGAAACCTTGCTCGGCGAGATGAGCGAAGCCCAGGTCAATCAACTGATTGCGCAAGCCCATGGCCAGGCCGAAGCCCTGACCAAACGCATCGTGAGCGGCCAGACCGATCTGGCCGATTATGGCCGCGCCATTGCCAATGGCGGCGAGCAGCTCGCCGGGCCGATGGACGCCACGGCTCTGGCCGGCCTGCTGGAGCAATTGAGTTCAGCCACCTCGACCGTGCAGGCCGCCAACGGCCGCCTGTTGGAGGAACTGGAACAGGCCGCCGCCGAAAGCCGCGCGCTGGCCGACCGGCTGACCCAGGCCGAGCGCGCCGCTGTCACTGATGCGCTGACCGGCGTGCTGAACCGGCGCGGGCTGATGGCGGCCGTGGAACGAGCCCAGGCAGAGGCGGCCGCATCCGGCGCGCCGCTGGCGCTCACCGTGGTGGATATCGATCATTTCAAGCGCTTCAACGATCGTTTTGGCCATGCCATGGGCGATGACGTGCTGCGCTTCGTGGCGCACCACCTCGCCGAAAAACTGGAGAAGGACGGCGGCATTGTGGGCCGGCTGGGCGGCGAGGAATTCGTGGGCGTGATGCCCGGCACCAGCGTGCAGGCCGCTGCCGGTCGCATCGATCGCATCCGCGCCGATCTGGCCGGACAGGTGCTGCGCAGTGCCGTCGATGGCAGCAGCATGGGCCGCATCAGTTTCTCGGCCGGCGTGGCCGAGCATCGCGCCGACCAAGGCGCCGACCAGTTGATCGAACGCGCCGATAGTGCGCTCTATACGGCCAAGCGGCTGGGCCGCGACCGCGTTGTGCCGGATCGCGGCTGAAGGTGCACGTACCGCCAAACCTGCCGTGAAATCGGGCGTTGACAGGCGCGCCCGACTGCCGCACTAGGCCGCCTCCCGACAGGTCCGCACATTGCGGCTGTGGAGGGGTGGCCGAGCGGTCAATGGCAGCAGACTGTAAATCTGCCGGGTTTCACCCTACGTTGGTTCAAATCCAACCCCCTCCACCACCTGTCGGGCCTTTTCAGTCAAAGGTCGTGGCAAATGGCTGGCTTCACAGCTATGGCAACGGCGTTTCAATCACCGGAAGATCGCCATGGGCCGCAGTCCCCACCCCAAAAACCAGATGCGCCAGAAAAGCCCGTTCCCGCGCCTATATGGCCGGCATGCGGTGTTTGCCGCGCTCGACAATCCGGAACGCGCGTTCCGCAAGCTGTGGCTGACGCCGGCCACATCCAAGACCATCGTGATCCCGCAGGGGCTGCAGGTGCAGGTTGGTGACGATCATGATCTGGGCCGGCTGTGCCCGCCCGATGCGCCGCACCAAGGCTTTGTGCTGGAAGTGGAGCCGCTGGAAAATGTCTGGCTGGGCGATATTCTGAAACAGGCCGATGATGGCGACAACCGCCCGATCATCATCCTCGATCAGGTCACCGATCCGCACAATGTTGGCGCGCTGATGCGATCGGCGCTGGCGTTCAACGCGCGGGCCATTGTCACCCAGGATCGCCACAGCCCGGCCGAAACCGGCGTGCTGGCGCGCAGTGCCAGTGGCGCACTGGAACATCTGCCGTGGGTGCGCACGGTCAACCTGGCGCGCGCCCTGGGCGAGATCGGCGATGCCGGCTTCTGGCGCATCGCGCTGGATGGCGACGCACCCGACACGCTGGAATCGGCGCTGGGCAAGGCGCAGCCGGCGCTGGTGCTGGGCAGCGAAGGCGAAGGCCTGCGCCACCTCACCACCGAGAATTGCGACCAGCTCGCCCGGCTGCCGATTTCTGGCGTCGAGAGCCTCAACGTGTCGAACGCCGGCGCGATTGCGCTTTATGCCTGCGCCCGGCGTTGCTTGTGACCGCCGTTCCGCGGCGGGGGCTGTAATGGACATCGCCGCTATCGCAGCAGGCTATACCGCGGCCTGGAACAGCAGTCGGCCCGAGGCCGTGGCCAGCTTCTACGCGGTCGACGGCAGCATCAGCATCAATGGCGGGCCGCTTTGGCAGGGCCGCGCCGGCGTGGCCGAAATGGCCGCCGGTTTCCTGGCCGATATTCCCGGCATGGTGCTGCGCTGTGACGGCGTGCGCGCGGCTGGCTTGACCGCCATCTACCTGTGGACCTTCTCCGGCACCCACGCGGCCAGCGGCAGGCCCGTGTCGGTCGCCGGATGGGAAGCCTGGGAACTGAACGACGCCGAGCAGATCTCAGCCTCGCGCGGCTGGTTCGACGCTGAAGACTACGCCCGCCAGACAGGCTGACCACAAAGCAGCGCGGCGGGGCGCTTAGAACCCCGCCGCGCGCCAGCGATTAGATGACCACCCGCAGGCCGAAGCGGAACACCCGGCCGAGCGGGTTCCCGATGAACGGATCATAGGACAGTTCCAGGCGTGACTCCGGCGGCGCCGCGTTGGTGAAGTTGTCGATGCCGAATTGCAATTGAGTCTGCACCCCGCTGATCGGCAGATCATACTGGATGTTGATGTCGTGCTGCGTGAAGCTCTTCACCTCACGGCCGAACTGGGTCGGGCCAAAGTTGGTGACGGCGCAAGCGGTCAAGCCAACGCAGCGATCATCCGTCACGCCAGCAACGTGCCGCGCCTGATAGCGGGCATTGAAGCCCCCGATGTTGTAGTTGATCCAGCCGGTGCCGCGGAACGGCGACACGGTGAGCGGATCGCGGAAATAGTTGGTGAAACCCTTGGCTTGATAACCCGGTTGCACCAGCACGCCGCGCAGGATGAAATCATCGAAGGTGAAATCCAGCACAAAGCTGCCCTGTGCCCCCACGTTCAACTTGCCGCCGGCCAGATCAGTTTTGTAATCGAACGACACATCGATGCCGCTGGTCTTGATACCCGGACCATTGACCCAATCGGTGCGAACGCGGGAAATGTCTGCCCCGCGCGTTACACCCTGGACGCAGCCGCCCTGGAAGGTGACCAGATTGGCAAAGACGCTGCTGCAGTTGGCGAGCGCGGTCGAACTGGCGACGACCGAGGAGGCGATGGCCTGTGCCGGTGTGGTGGTCACCCGATCCTTGACGTCAAAGCTCCAGTAATCGGCCGAAACCGTGAAGCCAGACGTGCTGACCACGGCACCGACATTGTAGGTGAAGGCAGTTTCTGGCCCCAGATCGTTGGGATTGCCGAAGATATCCACTGATTTGAAGTTGTTGGCTGCGGCCTGGATGCCGGCCAGCGTGGTGATCTGGTTGTTGACCACCTGGTTGGCCAGCGGCCCGCGGAAGGTGGTGCCCACCGAACCGCGCAGTACCAGCCAATTAGTGGGGTTCCAGCGCACCGAACCCTTGGGATTGAAAGTGCCGCCGACCGAGCCGCCGTAGTCCTCGTAGCGGGCCGCGCCGGTAAATTCCAAAGTCTCGGTGATCGGGACTTTCACTTCGGCAAAGACAGCCTTGACAGTCTGTCTCACGCGTTCGGCGCGGCTGACGCCCAGGAAGATGAACGGGCCAACGCCTTCGATCGGCGTGCCGACGCAACTGCGATCACCTTCCCGGAAGCACGGATTCACGGCGACATCGGATTCCGGCAGCAACGCGCGAGTGTTCCAGTCGTTGCGGCGATATTGGGCGCCAAAAGCATAGGCGATCGGCCCGCCGCCCAGATCAATGCCGGACTCGCCCGAAAAGATTGCATCAAAGACGAATTGTTCTTCAACCTGACGGGTGCCGTTGTTGACCTGGAGGTAATTGATCAGATCAATTGAATTTGCAGCGCCGGCAACAAAATTGGGGTTGGTCAAATTCTGGATGGACACCGGCTGCGCAGCATTCAGGAACGGATTGAACCATTGGCAGCCATTTTGCCCCGGCGTGTTGGCGGCGACATTGCAGTTCGGCCCGCCAAGGCCGTTGAGCGCATTTTGCAGACGCGTACCGATCACGTCACGCGCAAAGGCCTCGCGCTCCGAGCGCCAATAGGTGCCGGAGAATTGCGCGCGGAAATTGTCGGTGAATTCCTGATCGACCGCGCCAGAGAAACGATAGCTCTTGTTTTCGGCGCTGCCGAGGCCGGCGCCGCGCACGGGTTCAGATGGATTGCCCAGCCAGCCGAACGGCCGGTAGAGCACTGCCGAGATCCCCAAAAGCTGCCGTGCTGCCGTGCTGGCTGGCAAGCCATTTTGCGCCAGAAAGGCGGGCACGCCCGGGTTGTTGGGGCTCACGGTGAAGGCATTGACCGAACCCGAACCGCGTGGACCCTGTGTGGGCGGGAACGACGGCGATTGGCCAACGGTTGTATCGGTTTGCGCGTAGGTGAATTCCAGATGCACCTTGGTCCGGTCCGACAGATCGATATCGGCCTGCAAATAACCCTGGTAGCGATCTTCCTCTTCGATGATGTTGTTCCATGGCAGGAAGCTGAACCGGCAGATCGGCAGGCCAGAGCCAATGCCCGTGGTATCGTTGACGCCGCCGACTGCGGAACAACCGGCATTGCCGCCGTCCTTGATAAAGCCAACGGGCGCGCCGGAGCTGTAGGCCGGGGCAAAAGTCCCCGGTGTGCTGAGCGTCGACCAGGCGGAGGGATTGACTGCATAAGGAATGCGGCTGGCATCGCGGGCAAAGCTGGGCAGGGTCGAACGGTGCTGCCAGCCGGCGCCCGCCATCAGATTGATCTTGCCGAAGGTGTGCCCGACCAGCACCGAACCTGACCAGTTGCCGCGTGAACCCTCGATGGAATCGAAATCGCCCTGGAATATGGCGCCATTGAAGTTACGGCGAGTGACGAAATTCGCCACCCCGGCAATGGCATCGGACCCATAAGTGGCCGCCGCGCCGTCCTTGAGCACTTCGACCGTTTGCAGCGCGAAGATCGGGATAAGGTTTGTATCGGCAAAGCCATCACCCGGCGCCAGCACAGTGCGGCGGCCATTGAACAGCACCAACGTGCGCGTCGGGCCAAGCCCGCGCAGGTTCAACGAGCCATTGCCCTGAAAACCTTGCGACGATGTGGAAAACTGATTGGTATCACCAAGCGATGCGCCGACGGACGGCAATTGTTTGATGAATTCAAGCGGCGAGGATATGCCCTGCTTGTTGAGATCGTCGGCGGTGAACACATCGATCGGCACGGCCGCATCCTCGCGGGTGCCGCGAATGAAGCTGCCGGTGACGATGATTTCGGTTTCAACCGCTTCGGTACCGGCTGCGGCCCGAGGCGCTGGGGCCGGTGAAGACTGGGCAAAAACCGGGCTGCCAAAAACGGCAATGGTCGAAAACAGGGCCGCCGCAGCACAGCTGTTGCGAAGGTGAATCACCCCCATGGAACGTCTCCCCAAATAGGTCATCGTCCAGCCTTGTCTCCCACCATTGGGGCAGCCCGGATCGTGACACAAAAACGAGTGTTTAACCTTTGCTGTTTGTCGTCAAGGGGCTGCGTGCAGCCAGCACATCTGTCGGCACTGCAACTGTGTCCCGGCAGCCACAAGTGCAACGGGCGACTGGCCCTGTGGGCTCAATAAGCCTCGGTCTCGTAGATGCGGCTGATGTCGCCGCCCCACGGCCCGTGGTAGAGCGCCAGCAGGCGATCGGCCGTGGTCATGCCGCTGGCAACGATTTCGCGCAGCGGATTGAGGAAGCCCTGTTCGGTGTCGCCGGCCGAATTCAGGCGGGCGCGGGCGGCCAGGCCGGCATCGGCGATCTTGAGCACTTCGGCGGAAAGTTCCTTCAACGTGCCACCATTGGGGCTGGCGGCGCCCAGTGCCAGCGCCGGCACTTCGCGGCGCAGGCGGTCGTGGTCAGCCGGCGTCCAGTGCTTGACCAGATCCCAGGCGGCATCCAGCGCGGTCTGGTCATAGAGCAGGCCGACCCACAGCGCCGGCAGCGCACAGATGCGATCCCAGCGGCCACCATCAGCGCCGCGCATTTCCAGATAGCCCTTCATCCGCACTTCCGGGAAGGCCGTGGTGAGGTGATCCTTCCAATCCGCCATGCGCGGCTTCTCACCGGGCAGCACCGACAATTTGCCGGCCAGGAAATCACGGAACGACAGGCCGGCCGCATCGATGTAGCGACCGTCGCGATAGACAAAGTACATCGGCACATCGAGCGCGTAGTCGGTGTAATGTTCGTACCCAAAGCCATCTTCGAACACGAAGGGCAGGATACCGGTGCGGGCCGGATCGGTGTCGGTCCATATATGACTGCGGAACGACTTGAAGCCGTTGGGCGTATTTTCCGTGAATGGCGAATTGGCAAACAGCGCGGTGGCAATCGGCTGCAGCGCCAGGCTCACCCGGAATTTCTGCGCCATATCGGCTTCGCTGCCATAATCCAGGTTGGTCTGGATGGTGCAGGTGCGCAGCATCATGTCGAGGCCAAGCGAGCCCACGCGCGGCATGTGCCTGAGCATGATGTCATAGCGGCCCTTGGGCATGATCGGCAGTTCGGCACGCGTCTTGTCGGGCCAGAAGCCCAGGCCAAGAAAACCCAGGCCCAGTTCTTCCCCCAGCTCGCGGCACTGTTTCAGGTGGCGGTTTGATTCGGCGCAGGTCTG
>NZ_JANPML010000031.1:0-1503 GCF_031422795.1 Sandarakinorhabdus sp. | reverse complement strand
GCCTCCGCCCTCATCCTCGGCGGCACCGGCCATTTCGAGGTCATCGCCCCGGGCAGCCCGGTGTGGAGCCAGGTCGAAGCCTTTCTGCTCGAACAATTGAAGGTGAACCCGTGAAACTGCTCGCCTCGCCTACCTCGCCTTATGCCCGCAAATTGCGGGTGATTGCCCATGAACTGGGCATCAGCCTGCCCATGGAAGACACCGCCCCGATGACCGACCCGGCGTCGCTGCTGGCGGCCAATCCACTGGGCAAGGTGCCGGCGCTGGTGCTGCACGATGGAAGCGCCATCATCGATTCGCCGGTAATTGCCGCCTTCCTGCTGGCCAGCGTTCCGGGGCAGAAACTGCTGCCGCAGTCGGGTCACGCCCATTGGCAGGGCCGCACCACCGAAGCGCTGGCTGATGGCGTATTGGATGCGGCCATCATCCTGCGGTTCAACATGGCGCAGGGCATCACCAGCGGCCCGTGGGTGGATCGGCAATATCGCGCCATCGAACGCGCGCTCAGCGTGATGAACACGCGCGTCGGCGGCAGCGATTTCGGCGACATCTGCATCGCGGTCGCCTGCGATTATCTCAGCTTCCGTTTCCCCGATTTGCACTGGCGCGAGCATAATGCGGCGCTCGTGGCATTGGCTGACCGGCTGCTGGCCACGCCGGCGTTCGCTGCAACACGACCGCCGGCCTGAGCCTTACTTTTTCAGTTCACGCGCCAACGCCTTGGCCGTTTTCGCGCCATAAGGCGGCTTGAAGCCGGCAAGGCCCGCCAGATCGATCTTGGGCTGGCTGTAGATCGCCTTCCCATGGCTGAATTCCTTGAAGCCATCGTGGCCATGGTAATTGCCCATGCCGGCCGGGCCGATGCCGCCGAACGGCAGATCTTCAGCCGATACGTGGAAGATCACATCGTTCACCGTCACGCCGCCCGAAATCGTCCGGTCGAGCACGCGGCGCTGTTCCACTTCGTCCTGGCCGAACCAATACAAGCCCAGCGGCCGGTCGCGGCGGTTGATTTCGTCGATGGCGCCATCCACCGCCTTGTAGGTGCGCACGGGGAGCAGCGGCCCAAAGATTTCCTCCTGCATCACCGTCATCTCGTCGGTGGCGCCGCGGATGATGTGCAGCGGCATCTTGTTGGTGTTCTGCTTGGAAAAATCCTCGTTGGCCGGGTTCACCACTTCAACATTGGCCCCCTTGGCGCGGGCGTCGGCGACATGGGCTTCCAGTCGCTCGCGGTGGCGGGCGCCCAAAACGCTGGTGTAATCCGGGTTGGCCAGCATGGTGGGATACATCTTCGCGGTTGCAGCCTTCAGCCCTTCAACGATCTCGCCTTCCTTTTCCTCAGGCACCAGCAGATAATCCGGCGCCAGGCAGATCTGGCCGGCGTTCATCAATTTGCCCATCGCCACGCGTTCGGTGGCGGCAGCGACATCGGCAGAGCGGCTGATGATGGTGGGCGATTTGCCGCCCAGTTCCAGCGTCAGCGGCACCAGATTCTTTGCA
>NZ_JANPML010000030.1:0-2167 GCF_031422795.1 Sandarakinorhabdus sp. | reverse complement strand
GGCAAAGGCATACAGCATATAAGCGGTGCCGCGCGACTGAGTGTGCAGGTCCACCGCCGAATCGGCGTTGGGGCGGATCAGGCGGCTCCACAGCCGGCCGGCGAAATCGGCGATGGCGCTGCCGCCTTCCTTGCCAGGCAGCTCGCGGTTGAGATTGGGCGCGCTGCGCGACCAATCCGGCGTCCATTGCCGGGCAGACTGCATCAGGCCGGGCGGGTTGAGGCCGGGCACCAGCGTCACCGTGCCGGCCAGTTTCGCCGGATCAATGGTCGCCGCCAGCCGGTGCAGCACGGCTATGCCATTCAGTTCGTCGCCGTGGATGCCGGCCGTCAGCATCAAGCGCGGCCCGGGTTGGGCGCCCTTCACCACCACCACCGGCACCAGCCAGGGCTGGCCAACCGGGCTAGATCCAGCGCGAAACCACAGGCGCTGCACACTGCCGGCGGCGATGTCATTCACGTCCAGCCGATCGATGATGGTGACGCCATCAAGGCTGCCAGCAGCTTGCGTGGCGGCAACTGCCGGCTGCGCCGCAAGCAGCGTGGTGGCGGCGAGCAGGGCGCGCATCAGGCTTCGCCGGGCGCCGAAGCAACGATGCGCAGGGCATGAACACGGTCATGCGCCACTAGGTCGCCCAGCGCCGCATACACCGCGCGCTGGCGGGCGATGCGGCTTTGCCCGGCAAAGCTGGCAGCGCTGATCTTCACGGTGAAGTGCGATTCGGCGTCATCGCCCCGGTGGCCAGCATGGCCGGCGTGGTGGTGACTGTCGTCGATCACCTCCAGGCTGGTGGGGCGCAGGGCCGCAACCAGGCGGGATTGGATTTCTGCGGCAACCTTGCCCATATCTTCTCCTTTGGCGCCGTTTATAGACCTGAGCCAGAGCAGAGGACGACAGCAATTTCAAGCGAAAGCCAACCTCGCCACAGCCGGTGGCATGGGCGGGTGGAAACCCCCGCAGGGCAGGCCTGTGCCTGGCCGGGCTGCGCCGAGCATGGCGAGTTTCGCGCGCCACGGTCCAACCGGGTGCCGGGCGACGTTGGCGGCTGGCAATTTCTGTGTCTGGAACATGTGCGGTCGTTCAACGCCGGCTATAATTTCTTCGACGGTCTGTCGCCGGACGAAATCCATGCCGCCCAGTCGCCGATGGCCGGGTGGGAAAAGGATGTCGTGCGCGCAGGCCGCATGGCTTTTACCTTTGGTGATATGCACGGGCTGTTTGATGAACCGCTGCGCGCGTCCCGGCCGGCGGCCGGCTGCTGGGCCGAGAAGGGCGACGCACAGGCGCTGGGCGCGCTTGGGCTTGACCGCGATGCCACGCCGGCCGACATCCGGCGCGCCTATCGTGGGCTCGTGCGCCGCTACCACCCTGACAGCAATGGGGGGGACAGAAGTCACGAAGGGAAGTTGCAGGCGGTGGTCAACGCCTTTACGCACCTGAAGACAGCAGCCGGATACACAATGGAGTCGAACAAGACGTGAGCGAGATGCACGAGAACCCGCCGGTCGCCATGAATGCGCCGGACATCACGTTGGACGCCCGCGAGGTGTTCGGCGTCGATATCGACATGAAGGTGCCGGCCTTTTCGGTGAAAGACGATCGCGTGCCGGATCTGGATCCGGCCTATGTGTTCGATCCAGACACCACTCTGGCCATTCTCGCCGGCTTTGCCTTCAACCGCCGCGTGATGGTGCAGGGCTATCACGGCACCGGCAAATCCACCCATATCGAGCAGGTGGCCGCGCGGCTGAACTGGCCGTGCATCCGCATCAACCTTGATAGCCACATCAGCCGCATCGATCTGATCGGCAAGGATGCCATCGTGCTGCGCAACGGCAGCCAGGTGACCGAATTCCGGGAAGGCCTGTTGCCGTGGGCGCTGCAGACGCCAACCGCCCTGGTGTTCGACGAATATGATGCCGGCCGGCCGGACGTGATGTTCGTGATCCAGCGCGTGCTGGAAGTGGAGGGCAAGCTGACCCTGCTCGACCAGAATCGGGTGATCCGCCCCAATCCGTATTTCCGCCTGTTTGCCACCGCCAACACTGTTGGCCTGGGCGATACGACCGGGCTTTATCACGGCACCCAGCAGATCAACCAGGGCCAGATGGACCGCTGGAGCATCGTCACAACGCTGAATTACCTGCCGCACCACACCGAAACCGCC
>NZ_JANPML010000029.1:0-12629 GCF_031422795.1 Sandarakinorhabdus sp. | reverse complement strand
GTGCTGACCAATCGCACCTATGCCGGCCCGTCTGCGCCGGCGTGGGATGCGCTGATCGCGATGAACGATGCCGGGCTGGTGCAAGCCGACGCGGTGCCATTGTCGCCGGCGTTGGCCCGGTTGGTAGAACCGGTCCACACGGTGCTGACCAGTGGCAGCATCGCCAGCATCACGCCGGCCATGAACCTGATGATGGACAGCGACGCCGCCCACCGCGACGCCGACATCGCGGCCATCAAGGCCAGGGCCGGCAATTGCCCCACCCCGCCCGCCGTGCGCGCCATGGGCGCACTAGAGGGCGAATATCTCTGGCAGTGCGAACGCGGCATGTCATCGCCTATGCGCTGCTCGCGCCGACGCCAACGCCGCAGTTGCAGGCACTGGAATGGCGCTGGCAGGCAGCAGCACCCAAACCCTAGGTCGTTTTCCCCAGGGACAAGATGGTCGGGGAGACAGGATTGGCTGCGGGATTGGGAGCGACCTCTCCTTGGTGACCGTCACAGCGCCTTAAAGCGGGAATATCTGTCCCTTGCACAGGCGTTCGAGCACGTTGACAATCGCTTCAGGGTGGCTGGACGTCAAAAACCGGCCGCCGCCTTCGATCCGCAAGAACGGTGAATTCGGCAGGATCGGCCGCCAATGGCGTTCGACATCGGCAACGCCGTTGTGAATGTCGTCGTCGCCCTGCACCACACACCAATCGTCAACCGCGATCGACGGAAAATCGAAGCCCCCATGCGAGATGACCCGTTCTTCGCAGATTGCACCAGCCAGGTTGCCCGCGGCGAAGGGCCGGCAGGCGCGGAAACGATCACGAATGAATTCGGCATTTTCGCACAACGCTTCGTCACACGCCGAGCCCTTGACGATCGACCGGGTGAGATTTTCGATTCGTTCGATCGTCATCTGCGCCGAAACGACACGGAAGAACAACTCGATCAGCGCTGGACTGCGGTAAAAGGCTTCCTTGATTGCGCCGGCCACGCCGTTGCGTCGGCACTCCGCACTGGTCTGCGGTGTGGGTGACACCAGCACCACCGGGCCGACGCGATCAGGCGCGTGCGCTTTGAGCATATGGACGAACTGCGCCCCGCAACGGGCAACGACGGCGGTGCGCTCGATCCCCATCATATCAAGAATTTGCAGCAGGTCGTCGATCGACTGTGAATAGGGATCCTGTGCCGAAAGGCGACCGGGGTGCGTGGCACCAAACCCGGCGCGATCGACGGCAATGGGCCGAAAGCCCTTTGCATGCAAAGCGCGCACCAGTGGTCGTGGGACGGCGCGGCACGCCCAATTGCTGTGGACCACAAGCACGGGCAGTCCCGATGCCGGCCCGTAATCGCTCCACGCGATGCTTTCACGGCCGCCGGGGCGCACGGCAATGCGAGCGGGCTCAATGACAGGATCGAGGAAGCCAGGCGCGCTGTCGGTGGAACGGGTGAAGATCCGCAGCGCCTGGACTTCGACGATCAGCCGGGCAAGTTCGGCGGCACTGCTCAGGCCCAGATGGGCAAACAGCACGGCAAGTTCTTTCTTCACCACCGCTGCACTGGCGCCGATGGCGCGCGCGGTTTCCTCGCGGGACAGGCCGGTGGCGACCAGCAGCGCGATCTGGGCCTGGCGTTTCGTCAATTGCAGCATGTCTGACAGCAATTCGGCACTGTCGGTCTGATCGGGAAAGATGCCAAAGGCCGCTGCCACGATCGTGTGGACCATGGCCGGCATGTTCGGCTGGCGCATCTTGCGCGCGGCATCGGCCAAGGCATCGCGGGCGGTGCCATAGGTCACGCCGATCTGCTGCGCAGCGTCGCGCGCGCTGCCGGTGCGAACCACTGCCGCAACGATGCGGCGTTCAAGGTCTGTCAGATTGAAGCCGCGTGCTGCGGCATCGATGGGGCCTTCATCGCCGCCGCCGGTCATCAAGACAAGCCGGCCAGAACCGCATTTTTCGATCAGCGCTCGCAGCCGCGACGGCAAATTCCAGCCAGCGGTTTCCGCCAGCGGCGCCCACACAAGATGCAGAGTGCGGCCACCGGCCTGCTCGCCAGTCTGCTCGCCAGCCTGCTCCAGGGCCATGAGGCGTGGATTGCTGCTGCGTTGAATCGCGTTTTTCACCAGCGCCGCAAAATCAGCTGCGGCGGGGGCCCACGCCTGAGTTTCAAACGGCACGCGGTGGCCGGCAGCGTCGAACAGCAGGAACGCCAGCATGCGTTCATCAAACAATGCCGAATTGGCAACCAGCTGCTGTTGTTCCCCGGCAAGGGTCCTTTCGGCAAAGCCGGCTGGATCCACCTGCAAATCGGCCAGGGATTGGGCCGGCGCATCGATCAACTGTTGGAATGCTGGCGCAAAGCGTGCGTCAGGGTTCATGACCGCCCCCGATAACCGACCCACATCATTATGCGCGTTGGCCGCACGGCGGCAAGCCCCAATCAATCATGGGGCCAATCGAACATGGCCAACGGGTTAGGGCGACGGGCGGGCTGTTTCCAGCCCGCCGATCACAGCAGCAAGTCGACGGGCTGGATCGGAGTCAGGCCAGACCCGGTCACATCGAAGGTGAAATCGGCCAGTCCGTCGCCGTCGACATCACCACTGATCGAGAACACGCTGCCGGCCTGGCTGTAACGCAGTTCCCCTGCCAGCCCGGTGAAAGCGCCATTGCCGATGAACACAAAGGCCTGATCACCTTCCAGACCGGTGTCGGCATCAATCGCCGAAAGATCGATCTTGTCACCCTGCGTCCGGCTGAAATCGACAATCCGGTCGAGCGTCGCGCCGGTACCGAAATCGCCGAGGCTTTCGAAACGGAAGCTGTCTGCGCCGCCGCCGCCGGTCATCCGGTCGCCACCAGCGCCACCGGTCAACACATTGGCCGCGCTCGACCCGGTGAGCACATCATCGAAAGCCGATCCGATGAGCCGTTCAAAGCCCCTGATCGTGTCGATGCCGGCGCCGATGGTGTTCTGCGCAGCGGTCGTTGCCAGGCTCACCGTCACGCCCGCGCTGGCATTGGCATAGCTGAGCACATCGATGCCCAGACCGCCGTCGAGCGAATTGCTGCCGGCGTCGCCCGCCAAAATGTCGTCGAACGCCGATCCGGTGAGATTTTCGAACCCGGTGAGGAGGTCGATACCGTTGCCCACCGTGTTCTGGGCGCTGCCTTGCAAGCCGAGGCTGACGGTCACGCCCGAGGCGGCGCGGGCATAAGTCACCAGATCGATGCCGAGCGCGCCGTCGAGCATGTTGTCGCCCGCATCGCCAGACAACCTGTCGTTGAACGCCGAGCCGACGATATTCTCGAAATTGCGCAGCGTGTCGTTGCCCGCGCCCACCGTGGCCTGCGCGGTGGCAATGCCGAGCCCGGCCGTCACTCCGGCGACCGCGGCAGCATAGGTGATGGTATCAATGCCGTCGCCGCCATCGATGATGTTGGCGGCCAAATTGCCCGCCAGCGTATCGTCGAAGCCTGAGCCAGTGAGGTTTTCGAAGTTCAGCAGTGTGTCGACGCCGGCCCCGCCGGTATCTTGCGCGCCGCCCTGCAGGCCCAGGCTGATGATCACGGCGGCCGCAGCGGTCGCATAGCTGACCGTGTCGGTGCCGGTGTTGCCATCAAGGATATTGGCCCCGGCATCACCGCTGAGCGTGTCGTTGCGCGTGCTGCCCAGCAGGTTTTCGATGTCGATCAACTGGTCGAACCCGACCCCGATGGTGTTCTGCACGCCGATCAGGCTCAGATCCACCGTCACGCCCAGCGATGTGGCATAGCTGGCGGTGTCGTTGCCGGCGCCGCCGCGTAAGGTGTCGTCGCCAGCGCCGCCAATCAACACATCGTCGCCGGCTTCGCCATCAAGATCATCGTTGCCGCTGCCGCCATCCAGACGGTCATCACCGTCGCCGCCGGTAAGGATGTTGGCAGCACTGGAGCCGGTGAGCACGTCGCCGAAACCCGAACCTGCGAGCCGTTCGAAACCCCTGATCGTGTCGGTGCCGGCGCCAACCGTGATCTGTGCCGTGGTCAGCGCCAGGCTGACCGTTACCCCGGCTGCAGCTGCCGCATAGGACAGCGTATCGAGACCAAGCCCGCCGTCGAGCGCGTTGTCGCCGCCATCACCCGCCAAATTGTCGTCGAGCGCCGATCCGGTGAGGTTCTCGGAGCCGGTCAAAACGTCGATCCCGTTGCCGATCGTGTTCTGGCCGCCGCCCTGCAGGCCCAGGCTGACCGTGACTCCGGCTGCCGCGCGGGCGTAGGTGACGGTATCGATGCCATCACTGCCATCGAGCGCATTGTCGCCGGCATCGCCGGAGAGCGTGTCGTTGAATGCCGAACCGGTGATGTTCTCGACATTGCGCAGCGTATCACTGCCAGCGCCAACCGTATTCTGCGCAGCGGCAATCCCCAGCCCGACGATGACACCCGCCGCCGCTGCCGCATACGTGACCGTGTCGATGCCGTCGCCGCCATCGATGATATTGGTGGCCGTGTTGCCCGCCAGCGTATCGTCAAAGCCTGAGCCCGTGAGGTTTTCGAAATTCAGCAATGTGTCCACACCAGCGCCGCCGGTATCCTGCGCTGCGCCCTGCAGACCCAGGCTGATAGTGACCGCAGCGCCTGCGGTGGCATAGCTGACCGTATCGGTGCCCGCATTGCCGTCGAGAATATTGGCCCCGGCGTCCCCGCTGAGCGTGTCGGCGCGCGTGCTGCCGAGCAGGTTTTCGATGTTGATCAACTGGTCCAGCCCGGCGCCAACCGTGTTCTGTGCGGCCAGCAGGCTGAGGTCCACAACGACGCCAAGCGAGTTGGCATAGCTGGCAGTGTCGCTGCCGGTGCCGCCGCGCAAGATGTCGTCGCCAACCCCGCCGATCAGTACGTCGTCGCCGGCTTCGCCATCCAGATCGTCGTTGCCGCTGCCACCGTCGAGCGTGTCGTTGCCATCACCAGCGGTCAGCACATTGGCGGCGCTGGAGCCCGTAAGTGCGTCGTCAAACGCCGACCCGGCCAGTCGTTCAAAGCTGCGGATGGTATCGGTACCAGCACCAAGCGTGTTCTGCGCTGTGGTCAGCGCCAGGCTGACCGTCACACCAGCTGCAGCATCGGCATAGCTCAGCGTATCGAGACCAAGCCCGCCGTCGAGCGCGTTGTCGCCAGCGTCACCAGCAAGCATGTCGTCGAACGCCGATCCGGTCAGATTCTCGAACCCGGACAGCAGGTCGATCCCGCCGCCAAGACTATTCTGATCGCTGCCTTGCAAGCCCAGGCTGACCGTTACTGCGGAGGCTGCGCGGGCATAGGTGACGGTGTCGATGCCGCCGCCGCCGTCCAGCGCGTTGTCTCCGGCATCGCCGGAAAGCGTATCGTTGAATGCCGAACCGGTGATGTTCTCGATGCTGCGCAGCGTATCACTGCCAGCGCCCACCGTGTTCTGCGCGGTGGCGATGCCGAGCCCGACCGTGATGCCCAAAGCCGCTTCGGCATAGCTGACCGTGTCGATGCCATCGCCGCCGTCGATGATGTTGTTGACGGCGTTGCCGGCCAGCGCATCGTCGAAGCCTGAGCCCGTGAGGTTTTCAAAGTTCAGCAGCGTATCGACCCCGCCGCCGCCGGTGTCCTGCGCCGCGCCTTGCAAGCCCAGGCTCACGGTCACCGCGGCACCTGCCGACGCATAGCTGACCGTGTCAGTGCCGGTGCTGCCATCCAATGTGTCGTTGCCAGCGCCGCCGTCGAACAGGTTGGCGCTGCTGTTGCCCGTCAGCGTGTCATCGAACGCCGAACCCTGGATATTCTCGAAGTTGCGGACGCTGTCGGTCCCGGCGCCGCCGGTATTCTGGGCCAGCGTGGTCGCCAGCGTCAGCGTGATGCCCGCGCCTGCGTTGGCATAGTTCAGCGTGTCGACGCCCGAGCTGCCATCCAGAATATCATCGCCTTCGCCGCCTTCGATCGTGTTGTTGCCGCTGTCGCCGGTCAGCCTGTCGTTGAAGTCCGATCCGATCAGATCTTCGATGCCGGTCAGCGTGTCGGTGCCGGCCCCGCCGGTGGCCTGGGCCGTCGCGATTGCCAGACTGACCGTAACGCCGGCCGCCGCGGTGCGATAGCTTGCGGTGTCGCGGCCATCGCCGCCGTCGAGAAGATCGTTGCCGCCATTGCCGGCGAGCAAATCGTTGTCGGTTCCGCCGAAGATGCTGTCGTTGCCACTGTTGCCCGACAGCGTATCGTTGCCGCCCAGGCCCGACACGGTCCAATCGCTGCCATCGCTGGCCGCGAACACGTCATTGCCGGCAGTTCCGGTGAAGCTTTCGGCGGCATCGGTGACCGTGATGGCCAGCGCCTGTTCGTCGAACAAATTGCCATCGGACGCGCGCACCACAACGTCATAGACATTGTCAGCATTGGCATCGAGCGGAACGGCAAATTCCGGCGCCGCCGTAAAGCTGAGCGCACCCGTTGCAGCGTCGATCGTGAACAGCGCCGCATCGGCTCCGCCGGTGATCGACCAGGTGATTGTTGCACCCGCATCCGGATCGCTTGCCGCAAAGGTGGCCGCCAGAGTGGTCCGTTCTGCCACCTGCACGGCTGCAGCCGCGCCGCCGCCGCCACTGGTGATTTCAGGAGCCTCGTTGAGGTTGGTGACGGCGATGGTGAAATTGCTGTTGGTGGCTGAACCATCGGCGCTGGTGGCGACGACAGTGATCTGGTGGCTGGCTGCCTGTTCGGCATCGAGCACGGCCGCCGTGGTAACCACGCCGGTCGCCGTGTCGATGACAAACCGCCCACCAGCGTCGTCGGACAAGCTGTAGGTGACGCCGTTGGTGGTGACATCGGCGTCGCTGGCCGATGCCGTGATGCCAACGCTGCTGCCGATGGCGGTGTTTTCGTTGATCTGGTCGAGCGCGGCATCAACATCGGCCGGGGCCGAAACTGCGAATTCGTTGACGTCGGTGACCGCGATGGTGAAGTTCTGGCTGGATTGCGCACCATTGGCACCAAGCGCGAACACGGTGATCATGTAGCTTGCCGCCTGTTCGGCATCGAGCGCTGCACCCGTGGTGACGACACCGGTGACGGCATCGATGACAAAACGTCCGTTCGCGCTGTCGGAGAGGGCGTAGGTCGGGTTGGGGCCGGTTGCAGCTGTGGCGACGACGGTGAGGCCCACCGGGCGACCAGCGTCTGCGCCTTCAGCAACGCTGTTGGCGGCCGCGTTGGCATCGGCCGGCTTGGAGACGCCGCTTTCCGAAACAAACTGGCCAGGCGTGAGCGTGGCTGCATCGACATTGGCCAGCGCCGCAAGAAACGCGCCGGTTGCCGTGATGGAAATAACCGCGCTGCCACTGTCGTTGACGATCGTCAGATCGGCAAAACCCAGGCCCGGGCCAAGCTGCAAGCGGTCGCCCTGCGCCACCGAGAAATCGGTGATCTGATCGGCCAGTGCCAAAACGGCGCCGGCTGACGGTTCGAGAACGAAGATGTCTGCACCGGTGCCGCCGGTCAGCACGTCGCGGCCGGCGCCGCCAGCGATGACATCATTGTCCGCACCGCCGTCTAAGCTGTCGTCGCCAGCAGAACCGAACAGCCGATCATTGCCGGCACCGCCCGCGATGCTGTCGTTGCCGCCGACCGGCTTCTCGCCGTAATCGCCCTCGATGGCGTCATTGCCGTCGCCGCCGTCAAGCGTGTCGTTGCCAAGACCGCCTTCGATGAAATCGTTGCCGCCAAGGCCGTTGATGACATCATTGCCGCCGTGGCCACGCATCGCGGGATCATCGGCGTTGCTGCCGTTGATCACATCGGCCGCAACGGTGCCGCCCGAAGAGGACGCATAAAGGGTGACACGGTTCTGCAGCGTGGACAGGGCGGTTGCGCCCTGGTTGGACAGGACCAATTGATCGGCAAAGCCGAAGCCCGCACCCGCACTGCCATCACGATCGAACTGCAAGGTGGCATCGCTGCCGTTCTGCACAAAGCGCAGATAGCCCAGGCTGAACATCTGGAAGGCAAAACCGCCGGTCCAGCCGATCATTTCATCAACAAGGAAGTGGACGGCAATAAGATCACCGGTCGCCGAAGTGTCGAAATCGGTGATGCGGTCCAGTCCGAAATTGGCCTCGACCGGAATGATCACAAACACGTCTGCACCGGCTTCACCGGACAGCGTGTCAGCCGAAGACCCTGCCGCCAGATAGAGGAAGGTGTCGTTGCCGGCCCCGCCAAACAGTGTGCCAGTGCCGCCGATCAGATCGTTGCCGTTGCCACCGCGGATGATGTTGGTGCCGGAAAAATCGACAATCCGATCATTGCCCTCGCCGCCGTCGATGGTGTCGTCACCCAGCGCCGTGGTGCTTTCGTCAAAACTGTCGTTGCCAGCGCCGCCGATCAGCAGATCATTGCCCTCGCCGCCGCGCAGATAATCGTCGCCAAAGCCGCCGTAGATCGTATCGGCAGCCGCAGTGCCGGTCAGCACATCGTTGGCTTCGGTGCCGATATTGGCCGCGCTGATCGCGATGGTTGTGCCATCAGCAAACCGCAGATTTTCAACACTGGTCAGCGTGTCCTGACCGTCGGTGGTGCCGGTGATGCGCAGATCAGTGACGCGCACCGACCCATCGAGCAGCCGCACGACGTCGTAATCGGTGCGCACACCGCCGAGGAGGGCGGTATCGCTGCCGCTGCCCCCATCGATGGCATCGTTGCCGACTCCGCCGGTCAGATAGTCGTCACCGCCAAGGCCGTTGATGCTGTCGTTGCCGGCAAGGCCGTTGATAGCGTCGTTACCGCCACTGCCGGTCAGGCTGTCGTTGAAGTTGGTGCCGTTCACCTGGAACGCTTCGACGCCTACCAGCGTATCGGTGCCAAGCGCGCCAGCTTCGATCTGTACCGCTGCCCCCGGGATGGCCATTGCAGCGGCGGAGAAGGTGACGCCCGAGGTGGCCAGCGGAACACCGGTGATTTCGTCGATGTCGCCAAAATCGTAGATCGCCAAATCAAAGCCGCCGCGGCCATCGATGAAATCGTTGCCGGTGCCGCCTCTCAACAGATCAAAATCGGCGCCGCCAGTGAGACTGTCATTGCCGGCGTTGCCCGACATCTGGTTTCCCGGTGAGCGATCGACCCCCGGAATGATACCGCCGGAGCTGAGAGCAAACTCGCTGCCGCGCAGCACATCGTCAAAGTTCGAACCGCCAATGCCCAGGAATTCAATGTTGCGGATGGTATCGGTACCGCCCAACGGATCGGCAAACAGATAATCGACGCCCGGCGTCAAACCGCTGAAATCGGCATTCACGCCGGCCACAGCCGCCGTGAAGAAATAGCTGGCAAAATCCCTGCCGGCACCGCCGTCCATCAAATCCGATCCGGCGTCGCCGCGCAGATTGTCATCGCCGTCATCGCCGAACAGCTGATCATCGCCGTCGCCGCCGCGAATGACATCGTTGCCATTGCCGCCGCGCAAGATATCGGCGCTGTCGCCGGGTTGCGGGCCGAACGAGGTGTTGAAGCCGCCGACCACCGTGTCGTTGCCGTCGCCGCCATCAATCGTGTCCGACCCGCCCGCGCCAACAAGACGATCATTGCCGCCAAGCCCGCTGATCACGTCATTTCCGGGTGAACCGGTCAGATTGTCGATACCCTCAGTGCCGACAAGCGTCAGGATGAACGTCGATGTGTCGGCGCTGATGTCAGCAAACTGCAGCGTTTCGACGTTGCTCAGCGTGTCGCTGCCTTCCGGAGAATTGGCGCGCAAATCGGTCACGCGAAGGGTGCCGTCGGTTTGGCGCGCGACGGTATAATCAGCGCGATTGCCACTGTACCGCGCAGTGTCGGTGCCAGCGCCGCCGTCGATGCTGTCGTTGCCGGCATTGCCAAGCAGTTGGTCGTCGCCGTTACCGCCGTTAAGGCTGTCGTTGCCGACGCCGCCGTTGATGACGTCGTTGCCGCCGCTGCCCGTCAGGCTGTCGTCGAAACCACTGCCGGTAACCGACAATCCTTCGACGCCGGTCAAAGTGTCGATGCCCAGAACGCCGGCATCGATCTGGATGGTGGAGCCAGTGCCGGACATGGCAGCAGCCGTGAAGGTGACGCCGGACGTGACGAGCGCCACGTTGGTAATTTCATTGACGCCGCCGAAGTTATAGGTCGCCAGGTCGCTACCGCCACGGCCGTCGATGGTGTCGTTGCCGGTGCCGCCATCCAGAAGGTCCGTGTCGGCGCCGCCGACCAGGAGATCGTTTCCGGCATTGCCAAAAATCTGTTGGGCTTGCTGGCGATTGATACCAGGGATCGTGCCACCGCTGGCCGGAAGAAACTCGCTGCCACGCAGCACATCATCGAAATTCGATCCGCCTATACCGAGGATCTCGATGCCGCGCAGCGTGTCGATTGCGCCTGACGCATCGGTCAGGAAAAAATCCGCACCCAGGGTCATGGCGCTGAAATCAAGTGTGATACCGGCCAGTTCGTTCGTGGAGAAATACGAGACAAAATCGAAGCCGGCACCGCCGTCCAACAAATCGGATCCAGCGTCGCCGCGCAGATTGTCGTCGCCGTCGTCGCCGAACAATTGGTCGTTACCGTCGCCGCCGCGAAGGAGATCGTTGCCCGCCCCGCCGCGCAGCACGTCGGCACCATCGCCGGGTTGGGCGGCGTTGCCACCGTTAAGACCGCCGATCACTTGATCGTTGCCGTCGCCGCCTTCGATCGTGTCGCTGCCAGCGCCGCCGGTCAGCTGATCGACACCGCCAAGGCCAAGGATCGTGTCATCACCCGCGCCGCCCTGGATGCTGTTGGCGCCAGCATGGCCGGTGACCACATCGTTGCCGCGGTCAGTATTGATGTTGATGCGGGTGTTGGCATCTGCCGCCGGGAAAAAGCTGGCGGCATCAATGGTATCGGCAAAGATGCCGCCCTGAATGAACGCCGAGTTGGGGCCATTGGCCGGGAAAGCGGTCGTCCCGAAGTTGAGCGAGGTGAAGCTGCCGCCGTTGACGAAGAATTCCAGCCGCTCGACATTAGCAACGGTATCAGTGCCGATGAATGCCGCAATGCCGAAACCGGTGACTGTCGCGCTGCGATCTGCGGCCACGGTGATGGTGACAATATCTTCAATGCCGGCACCTGCGGGAAGGGTGCGCCGGACGATGTAGGTATCGGGTAGAGCACCATCGACCACGCTGAACGTGCCAGTGGTACCGGCAGGCAGGACATAGCGGATAAAATCCGTGCCGTCGCCGCCGTCTACGCTGTCGTTGCCGGCTTCGCCTTCGAAATTGTCGTTGCCGCCCATGCCCAGCAGCGTGTCGTTGCCGACGCCGCCAACGATGAAATTGTTGCCGGCGCTGCCGATGATGGTGTCGTTACCGCGGTTGCCGTTGGCGTTGGATGCGCCAGCGCCGAACAGGGCGCCAAGGTCGATCATGTCGTCCACAACCGATCCGCCCGCAAAGGGTGGTGACGAGCCAGGGTTGACCCGAACGGCCAGATCGATGCCGACGAACGGGCCGTTGTTGGTGTTTTCAACGAAGAAGTGCAGTTCTTCGATGTTGCTGACCGTATCGGTGCCTTGCAGCCCCAGATTGCCCAGGGCTTCCACCGTTGCGGAACCCGTGCTGATCGGGGTGACACGGTAAAGATCGGTGGTGACGCCGCCGCTGACCAACTGCACCAGCAGCTTGCCGGGGTTGGCCAGATCGTCGACCACCTGCAACGTGCCAGTGGTCCCGAACGGCAGCATGAACTGGGCGTAATCATAGCCGCCAGCGCCATCGATGCTGTCGTTGCCGCCGCCGCCAACAATGTAATTGGTGCCAGCGCTGCCGATGATGGTGTCGTTGCCGCGGTTGCCGCCGGCGTTGGAACTGCCGCTGCCGAACAGCGCTTCGAGGTTGATCAGATCAGGTGCGTCGGAACCGCCAGCATAAGGGGGTGTCGAGCCGGGGTTGGTCCGCACCACGAGATTGACGCCGGCAAATTGCCCGCCGCTGCTCTGATCCACGAAGAAATGCAGCTCTTCCGCGTTGGTGACCGTATCAGTGCCTTGGCCGGCGAGGCTGCCAAGCCCGGTCACCGTTGCGGCGCCACTGGCGGTCACGTTCACACTATAAAGATCAGTGACAACAGCACCATCGACCAGCTGCACGAGCAAAAGCCCGGCATTGGCGGGATCATCGATCACGCGCAGCGAGCCAATCGTTCCGGCTGGCAGCATAAACTGCACATAATCAGTGCCAGCGCCGCCATCGATTGTGTCGCTTCCGCCGTCGCCGCGGATGTAGCTGTCGCCGGCGTGGCCAGTGATGATATCGTTGCCGCGGCCGCCGGTGACGTCGATCCGAACGCTGGTGAGAACGCTCGGGTAGAGGGCAGTCACGCTGATGGTGTCGCCGAGTTCCGAGCCGCCAACCTGGGCGAAATCCACATTGGCAGAGGGTGAAAACGTGATCGGCCCGACGTAGATATCGAAGGTGACGCCAACATACTGACCGTTCGGTATCTGGCCGCCGCCCGCTTGCTCGATGAAGAAATCAAGCTGTTCGACGTTCTGCACCGTGGTCGTGCCAAGGTGCGTTGCCTGGCTGCCGAGCCCGACGATGGTGGCGGTGGAGCCGTCTGCGGCGAAATCGACCTGCGCGAT
>NZ_JANPML010000028.1:0-2238 GCF_031422795.1 Sandarakinorhabdus sp. | reverse complement strand
GGCGATATCGAGCGCCTTGCCGCAATTGTTGCGCTTCAGCAGCGAGATGGCTTCGGGCGCCAGGCGCTTGTCGTCCATCAGGCGGCCACCGGCCAGCGCCGCGCACAGGC
Organism: Sandarakinorhabdus sp.; assembly: GCF_031422795.1. Classification (GTDB taxonomy): domain Bacteria; phylum Pseudomonadota; class Alphaproteobacteria; order Sphingomonadales; family Sphingomonadaceae; genus Sandarakinorhabdus. The sequence goes on along the minus strand of NZ_JANPML010000028.1, from coordinate 2,128 downwards.
CCAGCGTGATTTCGGTCTGCATGTCGGCCAGTTTCTTCTGGATCAGCTGGGTGGCGGCCAGTGGCCGGCCGAACTGGATGCGGTCCAGCGTATATTGCCGCGCCGCGTGCCAGCACCATTCGGCGGCGCCCATCGCGCCCCAGGCAATGCCATAGCGCGCATTGTTGAGGCAGCCGAACGGGCCGGCCAGGCCTTCCACGCCGCGCAGGATACGCTCTTCGGGCAAATGCACATCGGCCAGCACGATCTCGCCGGTCACCCCGGCGCGCAGCGAGAATTTGCCTTCGATCTTGGGCGTGCTGAACCCGGCATCGCCGCGTTCGACGATAAAGCCGCGAATCTTGTCGTCCTCGCACTTGGCCCACACCACGGCGACATCGGCCAGCGGTGAATTGGTGATCCACATCTTGGCGCCGCTCAGCAGCCAGCCGCCCTGCACCTTTTTGGCGCGGGTCTTCATGCCGGCCGGATCGGAACCGGCGTCGGGCTCGGTCAGGCCAAAGCAGCCAATCAATTCGCCGCTGGCCAGGCCGGGCAGATACCGTTCCCGCTGGGCTTCGGAGCCATAGGCATAGATGGGGTGCATCACGAGGCTGGACTGCACGCTCATCGCCGAACGATAGGCCGAATCCACCCGCTCCACTTCGCGCGCGATCAGGCCATAGGCAACGTAGGACGTGCCGGCACAGCCATAACCCTTGATCGTCGGGCCCAACAGGCCGGCGGCGCCGAATTTGGTCATCAGCGCCGGATCAAAGCTCTCGTTGCGGTTGGCCAGCTTCACCACCGGCGCCAGTTCCGCATCGCAGAAGGCGCGCGAGGCATCGCGGATCATGGACTCCTCGTCGGTCAACTGGCTGGCCAGCAGCAGCGGGTCTTCCCAATCCAACTTCGGCCATTTGGGGGCGAAATGCTGAACGTCAGCAGTAGCGGCGGTAGCCATGCAGAAACTCCTTTGCCGGTGTCCTTACGCCGGCAAAGGCCCTTCGCCAAGGCTTGCGCGAACCCAAAAACCGGTTCAGCAAGGAGACATGAAACTCGCCTCGCTGAAATCCGGCCGTGATGGTCGTCTCGTCGTTGTCTCGGAAGATCTGGCCTGGTGCGCCGCGCCGCCGCCCATGTATCCCACCCTGCAATCGGTGCTGGACGATTGGGACCGTGCCGCTTCGGTGCTGGAAGGGGTGGCCTTGTCCTTGTCGCACGATGCGGTGCCGCATTCGCGCTTTCATGAACGTGATGCAGCGGCGCCCCTGCCCCGCGCCTATCAATGGGCCGACGGTTCGGCCTATGTGAACCATGTCGAACTGGTGCGAAAGGCGCGCGGTGCCGAACTGCCGGCCAGTTTCTGGCATGATCCGCTGATGTATCAGGGCGGCAGCGACCTGTTCCTCGCGCCGCGCGATGCAGTGCCGTTCCACGATCCGGCCTGGGGCCTCGATCTGGAAGCCGAGGTGGTTGTGGTTACCGGCGATGTGCGCCAAGGGGCGTCCCGCGAAGAGGCGCTGGCCGCCATTCGCCTGGTTGGCCTGGTCAACGATGTGTCGCTGCGCGGCCTGATCCCCGACGAACTGGCCAAGGGCTTTGGTTTTGTCCAGTCCAAGCCGGCTTCCGCGCTGTCGCCAGTGCTGGTGACGCCGCAGGCGCTGGGTGAGCGCTGGCAGGATGGCAAATTGATGGGCACGCTCAGTGTCGATCTCAATGGCCAGTCATTCGGCCGGATTGAAACCCACACCGACATGACCTTCGATTTCGGCACGCTGATCGCGCATCTGGCGAAAACCCGTGCCATTGGCGCCGGTAGCATCATCGGTTCGGGCACAGTTTCCAACCGCGACAGCGATGGCGGCCCCGGCAAGCCGGTGGCGCAAGGCGGACGCGGCTATGCCTGCATCGCCGAACAGCGCATGGTGGAAACCATCCTGGCAGGGGCGCCAGCGACACCGTGGCTCAGCCCCGGCGACGTGGTGCGCATCGAGATGCTGGATGAGCACAACCACAGCATTTTCGGCGCCATCGAACAGATGGTGGTGGCGGCCTGAACGGGCCGTCGACAAGATGGGTCCGCACCATCACGCCACAGCACCAGACACAAGCCGGGATTCCGCTCCATCACGGATGTAGTGACCCA
>NZ_JANPML010000027.1:0-4534 GCF_031422795.1 Sandarakinorhabdus sp. | reverse complement strand
AGCACCTGGGCGTGGCCGGGGTAGTGCAGAAAGAGCCCGGGGCTGGAGGGGGAGAGCGGGCCCAGCACCACTTCGAGGGCGCCGCTGTGCAGTTCGTCGATCACCAACGGTTCGCTGACTTGGGCGAGGCCGAGGCCGCGTTTGGTGAGGGCGACCACGGCGGTGTTTTCGTTGACGATCACCCGGCCTTTCACCGCGATTTCGATCATGCGGTTACCGTCTATCAGGCGCCACGGCATGATGGCACCGTTGGAGATGCGCTGGCGGATGCAATTGTGGGTTTTCAGATCGGCGGCGGTTTGCGGGCGGCCGTGCTGGTTCAGATAATCGGGGGTGGCGACCACGACGAAGCGGAACGGCGGTGAAAGCCGCACGCTGATCATGTCGGCTTCGAGCAGTTCGCCCACGCGGATGCCGGCATCGTGGCCGCTGGCAGCCAGATCGATCAGGGCGTCTTCGCCGGTCACTTCCACATCCACGTCGGGATATTTGTCGCAGAAATCGGCAATGATCGGTTCGATCAGGATCGGCACCACCGATCGCGGCATGTTGAGCCGGAGCAGCCCGGCCGGGCGGCCGCCATAGGTGCGCGCGCCTTCCCAGGCGCTCACCAGGCTGGCGAAGGCGGGGGCGGCCGCCACGTGGAACAGCGCGCCGGCTTCGGTGAGCCCCACCGATCGCGTGGTGCGGATAAACAGCGGCACGCCGATGCGGTCTTCCAGCTGGCGCACGGTCTGGCTGATGGCGGAGGGGGAGACGCCCAGATCATCGGCGGCTTCGCGGAAGGAGCGGCGTTCGGCCACGCGCAGGAAAGCTTCGAGGCCGTCGAGCAGGTTGCGTTGGAGGGTGTAGGCGTGGATTGTGTAGTTCTGCTTCATGGGGCGTCAAGCATTGTCCGGATTAACTTGCGTCTGAGTGTGACTTAAAACCCAGTCATCGGCAAGCCCAACCCCAAACACATTGGCCGCCGAACAACATAAGGACCCAGACCATGATCGCTCGTTCCACCATCGACCGCCTGACCATCACCGCCCTGATGCTGACCGCCACCCTACCCTTCATGGCGCTGAGCCCGGTGAAGGCCGCGACCGCCACCAGCTGCGCCGTCGAAGCCCAGCAGCTGCGCAACGAGATCAGCACGGCCCAGCCGCAGGATGCTGCCAAGCTGCTGCGTACGGTGAAAACCGCCGAAATGATCTGCGCTGAAGGCAATCGCCATGAAGCCGCGAAGAAGTTCACCGCCGCTCGCGCCCAGCTGGGCAGCACTGTCCAGCTCGCCGAGCGCCGTTAAGGCCCGCCTGCCGGCTCCTCATCCGCCGGCAGGTCTTGCGGCGGCCACCCCAGCCCCGGGGTGGCCGCCGTTTCTTTTTACAGGCCGGCCCGCGCCACCAGCGCGGCTGTGGACGGATCAAAGCCCAGATCCTCGCCGGCCAGCAGGGCGTTCGCCAGCTCCTTGCCCAGTTCCACCCCCCATTGATCGAACGGATTGATGCCGAGCAGCACGGCACCGGTGAAGGTGCGATGTTCGTAGAAGGCCAGAGCCGCGCCCAGTGTGAACGGATCGAGGCGATCGAGCAGCAGCGTGCTTGATGGGCGATTGCCGCTGAACGTCTTGGCGTGCGCCAGCGCCGCATCGCCGCCGGAAAGCGCCAGCGCGGCATCGAAACTGCGGCCCTTCAGCAGTGCGGCGCCCTGCGCGAAGCAATTGGCCAGCAACTGGCGGTGGTGAGTCGCGGGCAGGCCGTGCGCCGGTTCCAGCACGGCGACGAATTCCACCGGGCCCACCACAGTGCCCTGGTGGATCAGCTGGAACACGGCGTGTTGGGCATCGGTGCCGGTGCCGCCCCAGGTGATGGCGGCCGTCGGCCCGGCCAGCGCGCTGCCATCGCGGGCGACGCCCTTGCCGTTTGATTCCATTTCCAGTTGCTGCAGATAGGATGGCAGCAGCCGCAGCCGTTCATCATAGGCGAATACGCCGCGCGTTTGCTGGCCCTGGCCATGCGCCGCCCACACATCGGCGAGCGCGGCCAGCACCGGCAAGTTGCGTTCCAAGGGCGTGTCACGGAAATGCGCGTCCATCGCGGCGGCGCCGGCGCGCAGGGCGGCAAAGGCGTAAGGCCCGCAGCGGATGGCCAGCGGCAGGCCAACGGCAGACCACAGCGAATAACGCCCGCCAACGGATTCGGCGAAGGGCAGCACATGGCCGGCGCCCCAGGCTGTGGCGCGATCAGGGCGGGCGGTGATGGCGATGCTTTCCTGCCTGATGGCGGCAGCGTCGCGCCCGGTGGCAGCCGCCAGGGCCTGCAAGGCGGTTTCGGCGTTGGTCAGGGTTTCGGCGGTGGTGAACGTCTTGGAGACGATCACCAGCCGCGTCGTTGCCGGCTGCACGGCGGCCAACGCCTGGGCAAGCGCCTCCCCATCGATGTTGGAAACGACATGGATGCGCGGGCCGCAGGCATCTTTGGCGCCGTGCCGCCCCAACGCATCGACGAGAAGGGCCGGGCCCAGCGCCGATCCGCCGATGCCGATGTGGATGATGTCGGTCACGCCGCCAGCGCGCAGGGCATGGGCAATGGTTTCCCCCAGGGCCGCACCGGCAACGGCCACCGCCACATCTGCCGCATTGCCTGCGCCGCGTTCGGCGGTGTGGGTGGCGGCGCGGCCTTCGGACGGGTTGACCACCTCGCCGGCCAGCAGCCGCGCCCGCCAGCCCGGCAGATCGGCGGCGGTGCAGACGGCGAGCAGTTGATCGAGCACCGGCAGCGGCAGCGCCAGCCGCGACAGATCGAGGGCAAGGCCGCAAGCGCTGGCGGTCAATCGCGCCAGCCGATCGGGTTCGGCGGCAAACAGCGCGCGGATGTCTACCGGGGCAGCGCCGGAGCCACGGATGGGGGCGAGATAGTCCATGCCGGCGTTTTCCGACGGGCTGCAGCTGAAGTCCAGCCGATATTCGCAGCCAGCGGGGTTGACCGGCTGGCGCAATCGGCTCACGGGCGAGGCTGATGACTCGCAAACGCAAGGCGATGCCTGATCCTGGGCCCGGCCCCGAACTGGCCCGAGCCGACCGGATGGAACGGCTGGCGGTTTTCGCGCGCGACGTGTTGGGCCATGAATTTGCTGATCTGTCGCTGCTTGATCGCGCGTTGACCCACGGCAGCGCCACACGGCAGCCCGGCGCCAGTTACCAACGGCTGGAATTTCTGGGCGACCGCGTGCTCGGCTGTGTAGTCGCCGGCCTGCTTTATGGCCAACACGATGAAGCCGAAGGCCGGTTGACGGCGCGGCTGCATGCAATGGTGGAAGGCCCGGCCAATGCGCGCGTGGCCCGCGGCTGGAACGCTGGCCCGTTGATTGCGATGGAACCCGTCAGCCGCGGCAAGGGCCTGGCCGACAGCGACAATGTGCTGGGCGACGTGGCCGAAGCGGTGGCGGCGGCGGTGTTCATCGATGGCGGCTGGGATGCAGCGGCGGCCTTTGTCACCCGCCATTGGGGCCCGATGATGCAATCGGATCAGCCATTTCTGAACGATCCCAAAAGTGCCCTGCAGCAATGGGCGCTGAAGCGCCGGCTGGGCATGCCCGATTATCTGGTCGTGGGCCGCGATGGCCCCGATCACGCGCCGGTGTTCACCGTGGAAGTGACGGTGCGCGGCCAGCCGCCGGCGCAAGCCAGCGGAAAATCCCGGCAAGAGGCCGAAAAGGCCGCCGCCACCCTGTTGTTGAAGAGTCTTGACGCATGACCATCGAACTCACCCCCATTACGACCCGCTGCGGCAGCATCGCCGTGGTTGGCGCGCCCAATGCCGGCAAATCGACCCTGGTCAACGCGCTGGTGGGCCAGAAGGTCGCCATCGTTTCGCCCAAGGTGCAGACGACGCGGCAGCGGTTGGTGGGGATCGCCGTGCACGAAACGGCGCAGATGCTGCTGGTCGATACGCCCGGCATCTTTGCCCCGCGCCGGCGGCTGGACCGCGCCATGGTCAAGGCCGCCTGGGACGGCGCCACCGATGCCGATGTGATCGTGCTGGTGCTGGATGCCAGGGCCGGGCTGAAGGGCGATGTGCCCGATATCATCGCGGCGCTGGCGAACCGCCGCGAGCCCAAGTTGCTGGTGCTCAACAAGGTCGATATCTGCGTGAAGGAACGGCTGTTGGATCTGGCCAGCCGCTGCAACGCGCTGCTGCCGTTCGAGGAGATTTTCTTCATTTCGGCCAGCACCGGCGACGGTGTGCCCGAACTGAAGGCGGCATTGGCAAACCGCCTGCCGCTAAGCGCCTGGCATTATCCCGAAGACCAGTTGAGTGATGCCACCACTCGCCTGATGGCGGCCGAACTGACGCGTGAGCAGCTGTATCTGCAGCTGCACGCCGAACTGCCCTATGCCGCCACCGTCGAAACCGAAAAATGGGAAGAACGGCGCGATGGCAGCGTGGCCATCCACCAGCAGATCATCATCGAACGCGACACCCAGAGAGCCATCGTGCTGGGCAAAGGCGGCAGCCGCATCAAGGAAATCGGTGCCGCCGCGCGCGCC
>NZ_JANPML010000026.1:0-2294 GCF_031422795.1 Sandarakinorhabdus sp. | reverse complement strand
GATATGCCCAATCCGCTGCTGACACCGGCGCAGGCCAGCAGCGACGTCGCGCTGATGCGGCGGGCCATGGAGACGATCCATCCCGGCCTGTATCGCTATGTGCCCAAGCGCCAAGTTGATGCCGGCTTTGCCCGGCTGGAGGCGCTGGCTCGCCAGCCTACAACCACGCTCACCCTGCATCGCGAGATTGCACGGCTGGTGGCCAGCATCCACTGTGACCACAGCAAGCCCGAATTGCCTGACGCCATCGAGACGTGGCGCAAGACCAATGGCAGCCACTTGCCGCTGCGCTTCCGCCTGATCGAAGGCCGCATGATCGTGCTTTCGGGCGCGCTGCCCAAGGGCGCGGAGATCACCGCCATCAATGGTCTCCCGGTGCCGCAGATTTTGAACGCGGTGGCGCCGCTCGTCGCTTATGACGGCGATACCGATCAGGCCGTGGCGGTGAAGATTGCCGACGATAGCGATCTGGGCGGCAGCGATCTGGAGGAATATTGGCCCGGCCTGTTCGGCGCGCCAACGCGTTGGGATCTCAGCTGGAAAATGCCGGGAGAAGCGGCCGGTCAGACCAGCCAGCTTGCCCCGATCAACTTTGATCAGTGGACGCAACTCGCTGCGCCTGACGGCAAATATCGCAATGAATTCTATAACAGTGTCACCTGGCGCATGGCTGGAAAGACAGCCCGTTTGAAGATCGATACCTTCGTGAATTATCGCAATCCGGTGGCGACCACGCCTTTCCTCGGCAGCTTCTTCAAGGCGATGCAAGAGGCCGGCACCGAGCATCTGATCCTTGATCTGCGGAACAATGGCGGCGGTTCCGAAGGCCCGTCGATTGCACTGGCGCGCCACCTGTTTGATGCGCCCTTCACCTGGGGCAAGCCGGTTCGATCGAAGGCGATCCGTTATGGCGATTTGCCCAAGTATATCGACAGTTGGGGGGATCGTGAGGCACTGTTCAACGCGCCGGAAGCCGGCTTCATTCCCACATCCGACGGCTGGTATGATCGCATTCCGGCTAATCCTGATGAAACCGACGATGATGCCGGCACCATCGAGCACCTGCCGGTGCCCGCTGCGCAACGCTTCACCGGCCGGCTGACGGTGCTGACCAGCCCGCAGAACGGTTCAGGCGCCACCCGCACCGTCGCCTGGTTGAAGGAACGCCGCGGCGCCACACTGGTTGGGGAGGAAGGCTCGGGCAGCGCCGAAGGGCCGACGGCGGGGCAGATCTTCAACGTGAACTTGCCGGCTAGCGGCATCAAGGTGCGCGTGCCCAATGCCTGGAATCGCACCAATATCAAGCAGTTCACACCGCGGCGGGGGGTAAAGGCAGACGTGCTGGTGGTGCCGACCCTGGCCGATTTCGAGGCCGGGCGCGACCGTGCGCTGGACGTGGCGCGCAACCTGCCCGCACAAACGGTTGATGCGGCCGCCACGCTCACCGCCGCGCTGGCGGGAAATTGGGCTGGCACGCTGGATTATCGTGATTATGGCAATGATCAGCGCACCACCTTGCCGACGCTGATGACGGCAGATGGCCCGACCCTGGGCTGGACCTTGGATGATGGCCCCGGCAAGACGGTGCGTTCCCGCCAGAACTGGTCGTTCACGCCCGATGGCAAATCGCTGACGATTGCCGGCGAGAAGAGCCGCGAGACGCTGGCCGTGACCGAACTGCGCCGCTCACCCACGGGCGTGGTGACGCTGGTCGCCGATGGCAATGGCGAAGAAAATGGCCGCACGGTGATGGTGCGCGAAATCCTCACCCGCGATGGCCCGGTGCTGCGCCTCACCCGGATGAGCCGCAGCGTGGGCCAGCCGTTCATCATGCGCCACAGCTATCAGTTGCGGCCAGCAGTCTGAGGGGCTGGTTCTGCGCCGGCCTGCATGGCAGAAAGCCACCATGCAGGCCGGCACCACCATATTTGAGCATATGTCGGGCCTGGCCCGTGCCCATGATGCCATCAACCTGGGGCAGGGCTTCCCGGATTTCGGCTGGCCCGCCAAGGTGCTGGCGGCGGGGGCCGCAGCGATCACCACCGGCTACAACCAGTATCCGCCGATGCGCGGCCTGCCCGAATTGCGCCGCGCCGTGGCGGATTTCTATCGCCGCCGGCAGGGGCTGGCGGTGACGCCCGATCAGGTGATCATCACCTCTGGCGCCACCGAGGCGCTGGCGGCCAGCATCATGGCGGTGGCCGGTGCAGGCGACGAAGTGATCCTGTTTGCACCGGCCTATGATGCCTATGCGCCGCTGGTGCGCCGGGCCGGGGCGCGGCCGGTGTGGGTGC
>NZ_JANPML010000025.1:0-7049 GCF_031422795.1 Sandarakinorhabdus sp. | reverse complement strand
GTCGAATGATCGCTCTTACTGTCACCGCAGAAACTCCAGAGATCAGCCGGACCCGAAATTGCTCCAGAAAGTAATCACAAGCAAAAATATGCAATGATACTTTGGCACGCAGATTTGCAGAAAATTTACGGTCAAGCAAGCTCGGAGTACTGAAGCCATGCGGTAAGCGAGCAGGAGGGTGGCTTCCTGTTCGGCGCGCCAATGGTGGATGGTGTCCCAGTCTGGCGCGGCAAGGAAGGCTAGTGCATCAAGCATCGCCCAAACGCGTTGGTAGGTTCCGGCCAGCGCCTGGTTGACGTGGGTGCGCCAGAGGCCGTGCGGGTTGGGTCTTCGCCAGCTTCCAGGGTGTCGATCGGTTCGGTGAGCCGGGCGGCAAGTTGCAGGCGTGCGCCGATGCACCAGCCTTCCGGGATGAGCAGGTCGATCCGGTCGAACTGGCGCCAGTGCTGCGGAGGCAGGCGATCGTCGGCGAGTTTGTCGAACACTGGCAGGCTCACCGGCCGGTCTGAGTGGACGCGCAGCAGCGGCAGATCATGCGTGCCGGGCACGCCGCGGGTGGTGAACAGCGGGTGGACGTGGGCGGCCAGGGCCTGCCGGCGGGCGCGTGTCAGGTAGAAATCGTCGAGCGAAACGGTGACGGCCACGGTTGCCGCGATGGCGCCAGCCGCCGGATCACCGCCGCCAGCCGCCGGCAGCGGGACGGCCCTCGAAGCCCGCATCTCAGGGCTTGTGCTGCTGGCACGGGGAGCAGATCTGGCCTGGAGACCTTGGATCGAGCGGTGACCATGTTTGAAGCAATTGGCAACGCGGCCGCCGCAGCCCATGTGCGTGGCGAAATCGAGGCCAACGCTGAACGAACGTAGCGTTTTTGGATGCTCGACGAAGGGCAAGTGGCGAAGCCTTCACCGCTTGGCGCGGATCTTCTCGATCAGCGCTACCACATCAGGATCACTAAAGCTGTCGCTGCCCTTTCGCTTGGCTGACATGCTGATCAGCCGGCCCTGGCGATGGGTCGGCACATGCCCATAAGAGGTGAACGTAGTCAGCACATCGGCATGGCCCAGGTTTTGGCTCCAGGCTTTCATCTCTTCGGGCGAAAGATTCAGGCTCATGGCGTGATGCACCAGCATGTCGCGGAAACTGTGCGGGTTGAAATAGGGCAGGCCCGCCGCCGCAAACGCCTGGCAAAATCGGTGTCGCCCAGCCGTGCCGGGCAAGGCCAATGGCGACAAAGCCATGATCGTTCCCCAGCCCCATGGCGGTTGCAGGAAACAGCGGATCATTCGGCCCCCACAGATGATCCCGCTGCAATTCGCCAGCCCACTGCGAGACGATGGCAAGCGCCGGCTGGCATACGGGCATGAAATAGGTGCGGAATGTCTTGCTGAATTTGGTCTGCACCGTGCGGGCATCCTGTTCGACAGAGCCGCCAGACAGATCGACATGCCCCAACCGGAACGACGCCAGCGCGCCGACACGGGCACCGGTCAACGCCGCAAAGGCCACCAGCGCCTGATCGCGCCGCGCCAGCACTGAATCGCCCGGCATGGCAGCGAGGACATGGTTAATCTGGTCAACGCTCGGCACCTGCTTTTCACGCCGCGCGCGGGCCACCGCCACATCCTTGTCGCTCAGGTTGAAATAGGCGGAATCGTCGTAGGCTATGTGCGATTTGAAGCCCGGCTGATGCGCCAGCCAGAAGAAGAAGCTGCGCAGATCGCGCAGGGTCGAGAGCATTGTCGCCTTGCTGATCCGCTCCCCGGTGCGGGTGTTGCGCGCCTGGCCAAGCCTGGCCTTGAAGGCGACAGCCTGTTCACGGTGAAAGCGCTTGAAGTCCTTCGCCCGCGCCGCCAGCTCACCGATGCTGTAGGCGCGGTGTAGCTTGACGATGTTGGGATTGACGCGCCGCGCGGCCAATGGGGCGGCTCAACCTTGGGCTTCGATCAGCCGACGGATGGAATCCGCCTTCACCAGTGTGCGCCTCCCCAGCTTGAAGGCCTCCAAACGCCCTTCGTTGATCAGGGCATAAATCGACGTGCAGCCAAGGCTGAGCGTCTTGGCGGTGTCGTTGATAGAATAGGCAAGTTGTTGCATTGACCGTGTCCTTTCCCAGCCGGCGGGTTACGGTGGGGGCGACCAGCGCACCCAGGAGCGGCTGCGCCGGATCAATGGTGGCCCGTGCCGTAACAACAGCATAATGAAACACCCGGCTGGCAAACGAACGCAGGCGACGCGCCGTTTCGCGGTGGCCCTTGTTTTCAGCCTCCAGCTTGGCAATGAATTCGTCGGCGATCGCGCCAAAGGTATTGGCGGCCGAAAATTGCCGGGCGATCCGGGCTTCACGCTTGGCCGCTGCCGGATCATTGCCGGCTTCTACCGCCTTGCGGGCAGCGTCGCGACGGGCGCGGGCCTCTTTCAAGCCAACGTCAGGATAGCTGCCGAGCGCCAGCTTCTTTTCCTTGCCGTCGATCCGATACTTGATTCGCTACAGCTTTGAACCGCTGGTCGTTATCAGCAGATAGAGCCCCTTCTCATCAGCCAGCTTGCGATCTGCGTCGCCGGCCTTGGCTAGCTTGATCGTGGTATCTGTCAGCGCCATCGGTTCACCCTCGCAGCCATGCTGCAAGACTGCTTGGGAAAAGGCCCCCAGAAAGGCCCCCAGAAAACTGCGCTTGCCGACGGATATCGGCGAACACAGGCGGTCACTGCGAGGGCTACCTATCTGATTTTAAGGTTTTTTTCAATCCCCGGCGGCCGCTGGCGGCCGGGGTGATGGTGCCCAGAAGAGGACTCGAACCTCCACGCCCTTACGAGCGCCAGCACCTGAAGCTGGTGCGTCTACCAATTCCGCCATCTGGGCCCCGTCCCAATTTCTTGGGGGTAGGGGGCGGCAGATATGAGGGGAATCGGGGCTTGTCAATCACTGCGGCCTGCTTGGAGCGAAATTTCAGCCGCTGCAGCGTCGCGGGGCAAGAAGGGCCAAGACAAGCCCGCTGCCAACGGCTAAATCGCCGGCATGACTGAGCAAGACCGCGCACACCCGATTTCGCCGCTTCCTGCCGGCGGGCTGGTCACCGTTATTGGCGGGGCCGGGTTCATTGGCCGTTATGTGGTGGAGGTGCTGGCCAGGGCCGGCTATCGCGTCCGCGCCGTATCGCGTCATGCAGATAGCGCGCTGCTGTTGAAACCGCTGGGCGATCTGGGCCAGATCCAGGTGGTGACCGGCAATATCCGGTCCGACGTCGATATGGCCGCGGCCTTTGCCGGCGCGGTGGCCGGCGTCAATCTGGTCGGCATCCTCGCCGAAAGCGGCAAGCAGGGTTTTTCGGCACTGCAGGCCGAAGGCGCAGGCCGGGCGGCGCGGGCCGCTGCGGCTGTCGGTGTGCAGGCCTATGTGCAGGTTTCTGCGATTGGCGCCGATGCCGCCAGCCCGATCCCTTATGCCCGTTCCAAGGGCGAAGGCGAACAGCAGGTGCTCAGCGCGCTGCCGTTTGCCTGCATCCTGCGCCCCAGCCTGGTGGGCGGGCCGGAAGATGAATTCTTCAACCGCTTTGCCGGCATGGCGCGGGTTTCGCCGTTTCTGCCGGCCATTTGCGGCAACAGCCTGTTTCAGCCGGTATATGTGCGCGATGTTGCCGATGCGGTGCTGGCGGCGTTGCAATCACCGGCGGCGCGCGGCCGTCTTTATGAACTGGGCGGCCCCGATGTGCTGAGCTTCACCGCCATCTTGCAGCTGATTTCCGATTTGTCCGGCCTCGATCGCCCGGTGGTGCCGCTGTCGGACTTCACCTCCGGCCTGCTGGCCAAGATGGGTGACATCCTGCCGATGATGCCGATGAACAGCGATCAGCTGGCCATGCTGAAGAAGGGCAATATCTGCGCGGCCGGCATGCCGGGACTCAAGGAACTGGGCGTCACGCCGACCCCGCTGGCGGCCTATCTGCCCGAGATGATGCTGCGTTTTCGCCGCGGTGGCCGCTTTGCGAAGTCGGCTGCGTGAACCAGCCTGACCTGCTCACCGTCATCCTGCTCGGCATTGTCGAAGGGTTGACCGAATATCTGCCGGTGTCTTCCACCGGGCACCTTATTCTGGCCGGCGAACTGCTCGGCTTTTCGGGGAAATCCAGCGCGACGTTCGATATCGCCATCCAGTCCGGCGCGATTCTGGCGGTGATCGTGGCCTATTGGGGGCGGTTCATGGGCGTGGCGCGCGGCCTGTTGATCCGCGAGCCATCGGCCTTTGCCTTCATCCGCAACGTGTTTCTGGGCTTCCTGCCGGCCGCGATCATGGGCGTGCTGTTCATCAAGGCGGTGGAGGCGTTGCTGGAAAGCCCGACCACGGTGGCCGTGTCGCTGATCGTCGGCGGCATCGTGATCCTGTTCATCGAAAAGCGCATGGGCGAGGCCAAGGTGTTTGGCGTCGAGGCGCTGACCACGCGCAATTCGGTGCTGATCGGGCTGGGCCAGTGTGTCGCCATGATCCCCGGCGTGTCGCGATCGGGTGCCACCATCATGGCCGCTCTGATGCTGGGGGTGGACCGCAAGACGGCGGCCGAATTCAGTTTCTTCCTCGCCGTGCCAACCATTTCCGGCGCCACCGTGCTGATGCTGTGGAAGAACCGCGACACGCTGGATGCTTCCAACCTGGGCGCCATCGGCATCGGCTTTGCCGTCAGCTTTGTGGTGGCGCTGGCGGTGGTGAAGGGTTTTGTCGCGCTGGTCAGCCGCTTTGGCTTTGCGCCGTTCGCCTGGTACCGAATCGTCGCCGGCAGTGCCGCTTTGGTGTGGTTGGCGATGCGATAGGGCCGAAACGGTCGTAAATCGCCCAACAAAACGCCGGAATCGTCCTTCTTGCCCCAGAATAGGACAGAATTACTGTCATATATGCCGATTTCCACGTGACAAGTCCGGCTCAATATGGTTTCGCGCCTCTGAGTGAGAGGATGAGCGGCCATGGGCGCAACAAAATTGCTGAAGTTCATCGAGCGGACCCAGTCCTACCCGGACAAGCGCGCCGCCGACATGCGCGCGCAGGATTTCCTCGAGATCAGCCGCCCCTACATCCTTGCCAAGGCCGAGGAGCAGGCCGGGCGCTGCAGCCAGTGCGGCGTGCCGTTCTGCCAGGTGCATTGCCCGCTGCAGAACAACATCCCCGATTGGCTGAAGCTGACGGCGGAAGGCCGGTTGGAGGAGGCTTATGAAGTCTCGGCCGCCACCAACGCCATGCCGGAAATCTGCGGCCGCATCTGCCCGCAGGACCGGCTGTGCGAAGGCAATTGCGTCATCGAGCCGGGATTCGGCAGCGTCACCATCGGTTCGGTGGAGAAATTCCTGACCGACAATGCCTGGGAACAGGGCTGGGTGAAGCCGTTGAAGCCCGTGGCCGATCGTTCCGGGCAGAGCGTTGCCATCATTGGTGCCGGCCCGGCTGGGCTGACCACTGCCGAGGCGCTGCGGGTGAAGGGCTATGACGTGCATGTTTATGATCGGTACGATCGTGCTGGCGGCCTGCTCACCTATGGCATCCCCGGTTTCAAGCTGGAAAAGCCGGTGGTGATGCGGCGTGTTGATCGGCTGCGTGATGGCGGCGTGCATTTCCACCAGGATTTCGCTGTGGGCCGTGATGCCAGCCTGGCCGAACTGCGCGAACGGCACGATGCCGTGCTGATTGCGACGGGTGTTTACAAGGCGCGGCAGGTCGAAGTGCCGGGCGCCGATGGCCCGACGACGCTGGCAGCGCTGGACTATCTGATTGCCGCCAACAAGGCCGGCTTTGGCGATGTGCTGCCCGATGCCGCCAGTTTTGATGCGGCAGGCAAGCATGTCGTGGTCATCGGCGGCGGCGATACCGCCATGGACTGCGTGCGCACCGCCATCCGGCAGGGCGCGGCCAGCGTGAAGTGCCTGTATCGCCGCGACCGCGAGAATATGCCGGGTTCGGCGCGCGAAGTCGCCAATGCCGAGGAAGAGGGCGTGGAGTTCGTCTGGCTCGCCGCCCCGGCTGAAATCACGGCGACGGGCGTGGTGGCGCAGGGCATGCGGCTGGGCCAGCCCGGCCCGGATGGCCGGCGTTCGCCTGAGCCCGATGCGGATAGCCGCTTCACGTGCAAGGCCGACATCGTCATCAAGGCGCTGGGCTTTGATGCCGAAGATCTGCCGGGCCTGTTTGGCGCGCCGCAACTGCCGGTGACGCGCTGGGGCACGGTGCGCATCGATCACAAGACGATGATGACCGGCATGGACGGGGTGTTCGCCGCTGGCGACATCGTGCGCGGCGCCAGCCTGGTGGTGTGGGCGGTGCGCGACGGGCGTGACGTGGCGACACAGATGCACCAATATCTGCGCGCCCTGGCCGCTGCGGCGGCGCAGGCCGCCTGATCATACCCGCGCTTTCTCAAGGACAATCAATGATGAAGACCCTGCTCGCCACGATTGCTGTCATCAGCCTTGC
The DNA here is from genome assembly GCF_031422795.1 of Sandarakinorhabdus sp. GTDB lineage: Bacteria > Pseudomonadota > Alphaproteobacteria > Sphingomonadales > Sphingomonadaceae > Sandarakinorhabdus. Next base: position 598 of record NZ_JANPML010000025.1, on the reverse strand, counting down.
CGGCACGGCGTTTGCCCAAGCCAAAGCTCCCGCGCGTGCGCCTGCAGCCGCCATCGATCCGGCAACGCTGCAATCGGCTGCCGCCGTGGTGGCGCAATTGGGGTTGAAAACCAAGTTGCAGCAGCAGATGGCCCAGAGCATCGCGCAGATGAAAACCGGCGCCGTGATGCGCGCCATGCTGGCCCAGCAGCCCGGCTTCATCCCGGCCTATCAGGCCAACAAGGCCAAATTTGATCCGGTGCTGGCCAAGGCCGGCACGATCCAGGCCGAAATCGCCCAAGGCGTCGTCAACAAGAACCTCAACAATGTCGTCAATGCCGCCGCCCAGGCCTATGCCCGCCAGTTCACCAAGGCTGAACTTGATGCGATGCTGATCTTCTACCGCAGCGCGCTGGGCCAGGCCTTGCTGAGCAAGGAACCGGCGGTTGCTGCCGCCATCGCCAACGCCAATGGCCAGTTGATCGGCGCCAGGATCGACGCCGCCATGCAGGCCAATGCCAAACGCATTGGCGCCGCCCTCGCCCCGCTCAACAGCAACCCGCAACAGGCAAGCAAGCCATGACCCAGCTGCCCGCTCCGTTTACCGCTTCTGCCGAAG
>NZ_JANPML010000024.1:0-2975 GCF_031422795.1 Sandarakinorhabdus sp. | reverse complement strand
CCGTGGCTGATGAACGACACCGCATCCAGCCGCGTCATGTCCTGCTGCTGCAGGAAGAACACGGCGTGGCTTTCGCGCTCGGAAAACAGCGCCACCAGCACGTTGGCGCCGGTCACTTCCTCGCGGCCGCTGGACTGCACGTGCAAAATGGCGCGCTGCACCACGCGCTGGAACCCGGCGGTGGGCGACGGATCAACGCTGGCATCGGCCTTCAACGCCTGCAGTTCGGTATCGAGATAGCGGATCAGCTGGCCCTGCAGTTCTTCCAGTTCAACGTTGCAGGCCTTCATCACCTGCGCGGCGTGGGTGTCGGTGGTCAGCGCCAGCAGCAGATGTTCGAGCGTGGCATATTCGTGGGTGCGGCGCGCGGCTTCCGCCAGCGCGTTGTGCAGGGTCTTTTCCAGTTCGCGGGTAAACGATGGCATCAAATTCTCCGGTGCGCGCCCTTCGGGGGAAAGGCGCGCCGTTGGCCGGCCCGGCCAGGTGGAGGGCCTGATGTCAATGTCTGCCCGGTGCGCCCAGATATCAAGGGGCAAACGGCCCAGTCCGATGCGTTTGTAATGTCGCAGTGGTTAATGCGAGGCTCTGGCCAGCCGGGCCATGCCGGGCCATGATGCGCGCCTATTGAGGGAGATGATGATGCGCCTGGTTCTGTCGATGCTGTTTTTGTCTGCAACTGGCGCCAGCGCCCAGCCGGCACAGCCACAAGCCATGATGGCGCCGCCTGCACCCGCCGTGGCCGCCGGTTACGCCGATAATCTGCCACCGCTGGCCATGCTGCGCCTGTTGCCGCCACCGCCAGTACCGGGCGGCAGCGAAGAAGCGGCAGACCGTTTTGTCTATCGCGAAAGCCGCAAAGGCATATTGGGCAAGGATTGGCGGCGCGCGCAGGGCCAATTGGGTATCACCAGCCCGGAATATGTCCAGGCCGTGAGTTGCGCCCTGGGTGCGGTGCTCGCGCCCAAAACCACGCCCGCCACCATGATCCTGCTGCGCCGCGCCGGGACCGATCTGGCCAAGGCGGTTTTTACGGCCAAAGACTATTATAAGCGCCCCCGCCCGTTCAGCACGGATGGCGGCAAGGCCTGTGACCCGGAAGCCGCGGTGAATGGCGGGAAGGGCCTGGGCTTTGCCTACCCATCCGGCCATGCCGCCGTGGGCTGGCTGTGGGGCCTGATCCTGTCTGATGCCCGCCCCGAACGCAGCGCCACCCTGTTGAAATTCGGCAAGGACACCGGCGATCTGCGCATTGCCTGCCGGGTGCATTGGGCATCCGATGTGACCGGCGGGCGGCTGCTGGCCACCGCGCTTTATCAGCAGATTGCCGACCGCGAGGATTACAAGGCCGATCTGCTGAAGGCCAAGGCGGAGCTGAGCCTGGCACCGGTGCCGGAAGGTTGCAGCGGATAGGTCGCACTGCAGCCATTCCGGCACCGGTGCCCTCGTCAGGCAACGCCGGCAAAGCGTAGCAAGTCGACCATGGTGAAATCCTCGGTGGTTTTTGCCGGATCGATGGTCGGCAGGAACGGCTCCCACTCCGGATCCTGGGACAGGTAGCTGGTACGGTCACCCTGCAGCACGCCGATGAACACTTCGGCAACGATACGCCCGCCAACAGCGCCCAACCGCTCGCCGCTGGCCTGCACCGCCGCCTCGCGCAGGATGTAGAACCAGAGCGGCGTATTGTCGTCCATCCCCCAAGGTTTCAGCATGGCAAGGTCGGCCGTGCTCAACACAGGAAGATTCATCGCGGCGGCAACGCGCTGCCCTGACGGCAATGAAAAGGTTAGGTGCCGCAACAGGTTGCGCTGCGCCAGGGAATTGGGATTGGTCTTGGGATCGGGGTTGGCAACGACCTTGGCGGGCAGGCGGAACAGCGCTGTCGACAGCAGCGTATCGATCTTTTTGTTCGGCCTTACATTGCCGTCGCCGAAATCGAAGAACGTCGGCCAATCGATGAAGCGTCGCTTGGCGCGAAAGCCGCCGGTCAGATCGTCAGGATCGGTCGGGCTCGAATGGGTTTCCTTGAAGATCATGGCGAAAAACGGTGTGTTGCCCGGGTTGCCGGTAAAATTGGCCCGGTAACTTGGGCGCACCTGACTATGGCCGAAACGATAGGCCGCCACCGAAAACTCGACAGGAATGAACGGCTCGTTCTTCCATTTGTAGAATTTGCGGCCATTGCCAATGATATCGTCAACAACCGCCTGGCCGCAGGTTTTCGGCAGAAATTCGTGCAGGATGATCCATTGATAGTGCCAGCGAACAATGCGCTGGGCCTCGCGAAACACCTCGGCGGGCGCGGTCAGATCAAGCTCGGCCTTGACATGGTCCACCACGGCATTGTGAAATTTGAGGAATGCCACCTGCAATTGCGACAGGATCACATTTTCATCGTTGCGCGGATCGCCGAGCAAAGGGGTGAGCTGCGAATTGCGCGGCAGATCCGGTTTGCCGCCCGGCGCGAGTTTTTCCAGCAGAAACTTGATGCCTTGGCCGCTGATCTGATCATATAAATGCGGGCTGCCATCCGGCCCGGCACCATAAACATTGTCGAGGGCAAGTGTTGGCGTGCGGAAGTTGGCGATCATTTCCGGATCGACCTGCCGTTCCAGGCTGGAGGTGATGTCCAGCGTCAGGTCATGATCGAGAAATTGGCCGAGGAACGTCATGCCGGCGGTTAACTTGGGGTTGTTCTGGTTGCCGGCCGACAAATTGGCATCGACGATCAGCTGGGTCGGATCGGCTGCCAGATTTTCGTTGGCATCCATGATCCCGCCGGCCGCACCGATCTCGAGCAGTGATTTTCGGGTTTTTGGCGTGTCGGAGGCAAAGGACGGCAACTTGCCGAACATGCGGCCAAAGCGACCTGAATCATGATATTTTGATACTGGTGGGACGATGTCTTGCGGATAACTGCCGTGTTTAGACATTGCACGCTCCTCGGTTGTCGAACTCTGTCGCAATTTGGCAAA
>NZ_JANPML010000023.1:0-22385 GCF_031422795.1 Sandarakinorhabdus sp. | reverse complement strand
GCATGCAGGTCCACGAAAAGACCGCGTGGATGCTGCGTGCCAACCTGGGTTAACGGCGCAGCACGGCCATCCCGATCAGGGCAGAGGCCAGGCTGCCGGCGATGATGCCCAGCTTGGCCGCTTCCTCCTGCGCGCTGCCGGTGCCAAAGGCCAGTGCGGCGATGAACAGGCTCATGGTGAAACCGATGCCGCACAACAGCGACAGGCCCCAGATCTGCCGTGTGGAGGCATGGGCCGGCATGTCGACGATGTTCAGTTTCACCAGTGCCATGATTGCACCGAAGATGCCGAGCTGCTTGCCGATCAGCAGTCCGACCGCGATCCCCAGCACCAGCGGATCGAGGGCCGCCGCCAGCGACAGATCGCGCACATCCACCCCGGCGTTGGCAAATCCGAAGATCGGTACGATAGCAAAGGCCACGATGGGCGCCAGTGCATGTTCGACACGGATCAGCGGGCTTTCCTGGTCTTCCGGCGTGCCGCGACTGGCCTTTATCGGCAGTGCCAGCGCGGTGATCACCCCAGCCAGCGTGGCATGGATGCCGCTGGCATGCACCGCCGCCCACAGCGCCGCGCCCAGCAGCAGATAGGGCCACAGCGCCTGCACCCGCTTCCAATTGAGCAGCGCCAGCAGCCCGCACAGCCCGGCCGCTGCCGCCAGCGCTGCCAGATCAACGCCTTCTGTATAAACGGCGGCAATCACCACAATGGCACCCAGATCGTCGATCACGGCGATGGCGGTAAGCAGCAATTTCAGGCTGGCCGGCACGCGATTGCCGAGCAGGGCCATCACCCCCAACGCAAAGGCGATATCGGTGGCGGTGGGGATGGCCCAGCCATGGTGATTGCCCGGAAGATCGAGGTTGAAGCCCAGAAACACCAGCGCCGGCACCGCCATGCCAGCGGCGGCCGCCACGCCGGGCAGGATGCGGCGCGGCCATGTCGCCATTTCGCCATCCAGAAACTCGCGCTTGATTTCGCAGCCGACCAGCAGGAAAAACACCGCCATCAGGCCATCGTTGATCCAGTGCAGCAGGCTCATCGGGCCCAGTTCGATGTGCAGCAGGTGAAAATATTGTTCTGACAGCACGGAATTGGCGGCAAACATCGCGGCGGCAGCGGCAAACATCAGCACCTGGCCGCCGCTGGCCTGGCTGGCCAGCAGTTCGCGGATCACCGTGAAGCGGATACGGAGGCGTGGCCGAGAGGGGGGCGGGCGCATGGCCTTGGATTAACAGGCCAGGCCGGGCGGTGAAACCAAAACCGGTCAGCGCGTGTAGTTGGTTTCCACCCAATCGCGGTAGCTGCCGTCGATCACCGCCCGCCACCAGCCTTCGTTGGCCAGATACCATCCCAGCGTTTCGGCAAAGCCCTGATCGAACGTCCGCGCCGGGGCATAACCCAGTTCAGCCCGCGCCTTGGTTTCATCGATGGCATAGCGGCGGTCATGGCCGGGCCGATCGGTGACGAAGGTCTTGAGGCTGGCGGTCGGCAGGCCCTTTGCGGCCGGCGAGTCCGGGAAGCGGGCGGCAAGGCCGGGATCGGCGGCAAACGCGGCATCGGCGGCCGCGCACAATGTTTCGATCACGGTCAGATTGGGCAGTTCGGCGCCGCCGCCGATATTGTAGGTCTCGCCCACCCGGCCCTTGATCAGGCAGGCTTCGATGCCGCGGCAGTGATCCTCGACATGCAGCCAGTCGCGGATCTGCATGCCATCGCCATAGATTGGCAGCGGCCGGCCGTGCAGGGCATTGATCAGGAACAGCGGGATCAGTTTTTCCGGAAACTGGTAAGGCCCGTAATTGTTGGAACAATTGCTGGTGGTGACCTGCAGGCCATAGGTGTGGTGCCAGGCCCGCACGAGGTGATCGCTGGCCGCCTTGCTCGCTGAATAGGGGCTGTTGGGGGCATAGGCCGTGGTCTCGTTGAACGCCGGATCATTGGGGCCGAGCGAGCCATAGACTTCATCGGTGGAGACATGGTGGAAGCGGTGCGGCCTGCCCGGTCCTGCCAACCACGCCGTCCGCGCCGCCGTCAGCAATGACAGCGTGCCGATGACATTGGTGTCCACAAAGGCCGCCGGGCCGTGGATGGAGCGATCGACATGGCTTTCGGCAGCGAAGTGCACGATGGTGTCGATGGCGTGATCGGCCATCAGCTGATCGATCAGCGCGGTATCGCGGATGTCGCCATGGACGAATTCGACGCTGTTCAGGCCCGCCAGATTGGCGCGGTTGCCGGCATAGGTGAGGGCATCGAGCACCACCACTGTGTCATCGGCATGGTGCTGCTGCCAGTAATGCACGAAATTGGCGCCGATGAAGCCGGCACCGCCGGTGACGAGCAAATTGGTCATGCGGCCATCTCTTTCAGGCAATCGATCAGCTCGTGGCGCCAGTGCTGGGCCGGCCCGGTGATGGCCCAGCTTGTGGATTTGTCGAGCACGCTCCACGCCGGACGGCGCGCCGGGGTGGGATAATCGGCGGTGGCGATGGGAATGATCGGCACGGCGCGATTGAGCAGCCCCAGCCGCAGCGCCTCATCCTGAATGGCGACGGCAAAATCATACCAGCTGGTGATGCCGGCATCAGTCCAGTGGAAGGTGCCGCGGTGCTCCTGCAGGGCCCAGATGGCGCGGGCCAGGCTGAGCGCGTGGGTGGGTGTGCCGACCTGATCGGCGACCACGCGCACCTCATCGCGCTCCGCCATCAGGCGCAGCATGGTCTTGACGAAATTATTGCCGGCCGCGGCATAAACCCAGGCGGTGCGGATGATCAGCGGCGCCGGATGGTGGGCGGCGGCGGCCTGTTCGCCGGCCAGTTTGGTGCGGCCATAGGCGCTGGCCGGGGCCGGCGGCGTATCGGGGCGATAGGGCAGGCAGGCCTGGCCATCGAACACATAATCGGTCGAAACCTGCACGAAGCGCGCGCCAACGGCTGCGGCGGCTGCCGCAAGATGGCCAACGGCAGTGGCATTGACCAGCAGCGCAGCGGCTTCTTCAGCTTCGGCCTTGTCCACGGCGGTCCAGGCGGCGGCGTTGATCAACAGATCGGGTTTGGCCGCGGCCACCACGGCGGCCACCTGCGCTGCGTTGCCGATGTCGAAATCGGCTTCGGGCGGTGCGATCAGCGTGACGCCAGCGGGCGCGCTGGCCGCCAGCGCCCGGCCCAATTGTCCACCGCTGCCGGCGACAAGGATCTTCATTTTGGGACCTTCATGCGAAAACTTCTGCCGCTGCCAGCTGCGGCGCGATCGCATCCTTGGCCGACAGCAAGGGCGCCACGCCCGTAGCTGGCCAGGCGATTCCGATATCGGGATCATCCCAACGGATGCCGCGATCGCTGGGCGGGTGATAAAGGCTGGTGCACTTGTAGAGGAAGTCAGCACTTTCGCTCAGCACCAGAAAACCATGGGCAAAGCCCGGCGGAACCCACAGCATGCGGTGGTTTTCAGCGCTCAGCTCTGCGCCAACCCATTTGCCAAAGTGCGGCGAGGAGCGACGAATATCCACCGCCACGTCAAACACCGCGCCCTGGGTGACGCGCACCAGCTTGCCCTGCGGATTTTCCAGCTGGTAGTGCATGCCGCGCAGCACACCGCGGGCGGAACGGCTGTGATTGTCCTGCACGAAATCGAGATGGAGGCCGGCATCGGCAAAGCTCTGCCGGTTCCAGCTTTCCAGGAAAAAGCCGCGCGCATCGCCAAAAACCTTGGGTTCGATGACCAACACGCCGGGCAGGGCGGTTTCGACGATCTTCATCGACCGTCCTTCAACTGGCCCAGCAGATATTCACCATAACCGGATTTGCGCAGTGGCGCGGCGATGGCTTCCAGTTGGGCGTCGTCGATATGGCCAAGGCGCCAGACGATTTCTTCGGGGCAGCAGATCTTCAGGCCCTGACGTTCTTCGACGATGCGGACATAATTGGCGGCATCGAGCAGCGAGCCGTGGGTGCCGGTATCAAGCCAGGCAAAGCCGCGGCCCATCATTTCGACATGCAGTTTGCCGGCGTCCAGATAGAGCCGGTTGAGATCGGTGATCTCCAACTCGCCGCGTGGGCCTGGCTTGAGGTCGCGGGCCAGCGCCACGGCATCCCCGTCATAGAAATACAGGCCGGTCACGGCATAATGGCTCTTGGGATTGGCGGGCTTTTCCTCGATGGTTTCAGCTTTGCCCTGCGCATCGAACGACACCACGCCATAGGCAGTCGGGTCTTTCACATAATAGCCGAACACGGTTGCGCCGTCGGTGCGTTTGTCGGCGCTGGCCAGCAATTCTGGCAGGCCGTGGCCGTGGTAGATATTGTCGCCCAGGATCAGCACGCTGGGATTGTTGCCCACAAAATCTGCGCCGATGTGGTAGGCCTGCGCCAGCCCCTCCGGGCGGGGCTGCTGGGCATAGCGGATGCTGATGCCCCACTGGCTGCCGTCGCCAAGCAGACTTTCAAAGGCTGCTGCATCGGCCGGCGTGGTGATGATCAAGATCTCGCGCACGCCGGCCAGCAACAGCACCGACAACGGGTAGTAGATCATCGGCTTGTCATAAACCGGCATCAGTTGCTTTGATACCGGTTTGGTGAGCGGATACAGGCGCGTGCCTGAACCGCCGGCCAAGATGATCCCGCGCCGCATAGACTAATTACTCCCGTCCGGGCGGGATGATTCCGCCCGCCTGTCCGCTTACTTGGCTGCAGGAGCGGCCGGTTTGGCGCCGCCGCCTGCTGGAGCTGCAGCAGCAGCCTTTTCAAGCGTAGCCGCGACCTTTTCAGGCGCGTCATAGCCCTTGGCATATTTGATTTTCGCCTTGTTGGCTTCGCGCAGACGGGTCAGTTCGGCCTGCAGGCGTTTGCCCACTTCCTGGCGCTGGATCACCTGCTGGGCATAGCTGATGGCCTTTTCACCGATGAACGGATCGGTCTTCATCTCGGCAACGACGTTGACATAGACCACCGGGGCCGGGGCACCCTGCGGCTGATCGGTGTACATGAAGGGCTCGCCATTCGGCCCGTTCGCCAGCTTGACGAATTCCTGGCTCAGGCGCGGATCGAGCACCAGCGTATCGATCTGCTGCGGGGCGCGGCGATATTCGATATTCTGCTGGAGCAGGAGCCGTTCCACTTCCTGCATGGTCTTGGCTTCCTTCAGCGGCAGTGTGGCTGATTTGGGCGAGCGCAGGAACTGGATCTGATCCAGCGTCATGATGCTGCGATCGGCAAACATGATCTTGTTGTCGCTGATGAACTTCTGGGCGGCTTCACGCGGAGTCTGTTGCACCTTGCCGGCCACGTCTGACTGCAGTGCCTGCACCAGCAGATTTTCGTCGGCGCGGGACTTGGCCAGCACGAACTGCGGCGACTGGTCGAGCTTCTTGGTGCGTGCTTCGCCAGCCAGCATCTTGCGCTCGATCACCCGCGATAGGGCCACGGCCTCGACCAGCTTGCGCGGCGCCGATTGGGCCTGGGCGCCCATGCCGCCGATTTCGGCATTGACCTCGTGGATGGTGACATCCGTGCCATCAACCGTGGCCACGACCTGGCCTTCGGGTGCCTTGGCGTCGTTGCTGCACGCGGTGAGTGCCAGTGCTGCAACGGCGGCCAGCAACATCGAAACATGTGTCGTTTTCATTACGTAACTCCCACCAATTTCAGTCTTGGCGCGCCGTATGCAGCGCGCCAAATTCCAAGCATCTCTTGCCGTCCTGCGCCGCAATGGTCAATGGCGTGGCCCCAGTTCAGTAAGGCCGGCCAAACGCGGCGCGCATGATGGCCAAGGCGTTGCTGCCCCGCCGCCGCGCCAGCCGTTTCAGAACCTGGCCCCAGCAGATCAGCCAGTGCAGTGGCCACAGCCAGAGATAATGCCGCCATGTGAAGCGCAGGCGCGACCGGGCCAGGCCGTAATCGGTCGGCGCGTCGCGCTTTGCCCGTGCGCTGTCGCCGATCGATCGGCCCGCCTTGTGAAACACGGTGGCGCCATGGGCAAAGGCCGTCTCAAAGGCCAGCGAACCAAGATTGCGGTTGCGCACTGCCCAGTCAATTTCTTCAAAATAGGGAATGTCATCTGCCATCGGCCCCACTTCGGAAAGGAACGCCCGGCTGACTGCGATGCTGGTGACCAGCACGCAATCGGTGGCATCGGCCACGTCCTGCGGGCTGTACTTGATGGTGACCGGCTGCCCACCGCCCAGCGCACGGCGCTTGCCGGTGAACTTGTTGTAGGATGAGCCGTTGAGCGCCTCGATGCGCGTGGGCGACCAATATTGGCGCACCACCGTGCCGCACATGCCCACGCGCGGCGTGGCCATCATGCGCGACAACAGGCCCATGGCCGCATCAGGCGCCGCCACCGTGTCGTTGCCCAGCAGCCAGAAATGCTTGAGCTGGCCATCGCGCAGCAGGTGGCGCAGGCCCAGATTGTTGCCGCCGGCCAAACCCTGGTGGGCATCCGAAACGATCAGCGTCAGCGACGCCACCACGCCCGGCCTGCCCACTGCCGCTTCGGGCAATTCGGCCAGGAACAACGGCTTGGCCACCGGCGGCGTGGAAAAGGCAGCCATTTCGCTGGATTCCGGCACGGCATCCAGCGTTCCGGCCGCCCAGGCCCGCAGGCGATCGATGGAATCGCCGTCCGATCCGTTGTCGACGATCACGACCTTCATCGGCAGCGCTGATCGCAACAGGCTTTCGAGACATTCGATGGTATCGGCGGCATCGCTGTTGTTGACGATCACCACGCCGAGCAGGGGCGGAAGTGGCGACGGGGCGAGCGCACCAGGCGCGCGAGCTGCAGTTTCCGGGTTGGTGGTGTTCATGCTGCGCCGCTGTGCCAATGAGTTGCGGCGTCTTCGCCGGTGGCGCCGATCACGCGCAGCATTTCGGTGCAGCGCAGCAGTCGGATCTGCGTCAGCACGGCCATCCCGTTCATCTTGTTGGCCAGACCCGACAGGCGTTCGGACGACAGCATCCTGCCGCCATCGATGATCACCGACGCCGGCATCAGCGCTGCCTTGAGCAGCCAGCGCCACAGCGGGCGGCCGGCGGCACGGTGTTCAGCCCAATCATGGGCGACGTGGCGCCGCCATTTCACCGTCAGGCTGGCGACATCGGTGCGCGCCGGGTGATAGATGCGCATCGCCGGAACATAGACCGGGCGATAGCCGGCCGCGCTCGCCCGCCGGCCCCAATCACGATCCTCGGCGATCCCGATGCCGGCAAAGGGCCCCACGGTTTGATGCACGCTACGGTGCATGGCAAGGTTGCCAGTGCCGGAAAAGCCCTGTTTTTCAATATACATGCGCTGACGATAGGCGAACACGGCCTCATAGGCTTCCACAGGCGTGAGGTGGTCCGGATCAACAAAGTCGATGCGCACATCGCCCCCCACCACCGCGCGATTGCCGCCGGCTTCCACGGCATCCACGGCTGCTTTCAGCCAGCCATCGCCGGCCCTGCAATCGGCATCGATGAACACCAGCGCCGCGCCGCGGGCAGCGGCCACGCCGGCATTGCGCGCCGGGCCGGGGCCGGGCGTCGGTTCCGAAAGCAGGATCACGCCGGGGTAGGCTGCCACCACGTCGGTGGGCAACTGGCGCGAGCCATTGTCGACCACGATAACCTCTACCCCGCCGTCCAACGTCTCTGCCAATACCGACGTCAGGCAGCGCGCCAACGCATCGGGCATGTTGAAATGCGGGATGATCACCGACACGCGGACCTGATCCGGGCACTGTTCCGGGCCGCTGGCCTGCAGGCTCGCCATGGCAGGCACCTGCCTGTCAGGCAGCCAGCCGGGCCATTGCCGCCGACATCATCAACAGCGATGCGACGCCGGGATAGCCAAAGCGGAAATGCGGATCGCCCGGGCCTTCGCGCCGTTCGAGCAGATCGACGGTGTTGACGAACAGCTTGAGGTCACGCTCGATCGCCAGCGGCGAGTGACCGCCGCCCATTTCGGCATAGACGTCGTCAACGGTGAACCAGCCGTCGGCCGAGCTGCCGGCGCGGGCGGCTGCGACCAGCAGGCTCCAATGCACGCGGGCTTCGTCGCGGGCCAGATTGGCCTGCACGCGGCGCGGCAGACTGGCCTGCCAATCGGCAATCACCCGTTCCACCGCAACGCGCGCATCGGCATCGCCGACCATGCTGCGATTGTCGTTCATGGCCAGCAGGCCGGCCTGGTGGCCCAGCAGGCGGACCAGATAGGGTGAACCGCCGGCCATCTGGGTGATCATTGCCAACGCGGCTGCATCGTACCGAATTTCGGCCGCCCGTTCGCCCAGACGCAGCAGTTCCTTGACCTCGGCACTGTTCATCGGCCGCATCGGCAGGCCCGCGATGTTGCGGCGGATCGACGGGGCATAGCCGATCAATTCGTCAAGGTTGAGCGCGACCCCGGTGATGATCAGCTGCACGCGCGCCGCGCGGTCAGACAGGTTCTTGATCAATTCGGCGACTTCACGGCGGAAATTGACGTCCACAACGCGATCATATTCGTCGAGGATGATCAGCACTCGCGTGCCGACCACGCCGGCCATCACGTCCGCCAGTTCGCGGGCGCCATATTGGCCTTCGGGGAGCATCACTTCGAAATTGTCGCCCTTTTCGGCTTCGGCCGAGTTGGGCAGCACGGAGTTGTGGTAGATGCGCGGGATGCGTGTGCACACCGAACGGAACATGTCGGAGAAATTGGCGGCGGTGCCGCAGCTGCCATAGATGACAAGATAGCGGGCTTCGCGCGCCGTTTCGGCGAACACGTGGGCCAGGCTGGTCTTGCCGATCCCGCGCTCACCATAGATCACGACGTGAACGCGCTGTTCTTCCACCGCATTGATCAGGTCGGCCATGGCCTCGCGGCGGCCGGCAAAGGATTCGCGGGCGATCACCGGCTGCGACGCGCCAAGCGCATCACGCAGGGCCAGGCGGCGGCGGGCCGATTCATTGGCCAGATCGGTTTCCACGTCGTCGGATGCGCTGGCCATGAACCGCGGCAACATCGGGCCGGGTTCGGCCGCAACGCGCCGCCACACTTCGCCGCTGGCGGCTGGAACGCTTTCAACCATGGTCGACACCGGCACTGGCTGGCTATCAGGCAGGGTGTCCGGCAGATCGACTTCGACCTGATCGTTGCCGATCAGTTCGGTGGTTTCTTCACGAAGTTTGCGTTTCCAAATCATACACACCCCGAAAATCATTGCCGGAACCGGCCTGCAATAGCTGCGCACGCCGGAACCATACCCGCCGGGCCGCACTGGCAGCAGACAGTTGCTGGTCCCACCATAACGGCCGCGACGCGGCATCGCTTGCTGTCGATGTGCCACGAAGCGGCCTCTGAAGCGAGGGGGAATTGTGGCCCGAACGGGACAAGTTGCCCAAAAAAGGCTGTGAAATCGGGTGAGAAGGTTGCCGCAAGTAGCGGACGCGTGTAGCAAACAGCCTGTTAGGGTTTCTGGTGTACAGCCGTAACAGGGTTGTGATGTTAATGCGGTAATATGCCGTGGCGGGGGATTTGATCACGATGAATGGTGCAGGCTTGAACGGGACTGACGAGCAGATGCGACAGCGGCCATTGTTGCCTCTGCTGGCATCGCTGGCGTTGATCGCGTCGCTGGCGGCTCCGGCAATGGCCCAGATCAATCCCTATGCCCAAACTGGCAACGCCGGCGGCGACAATGATGATGATCCGCTGCGGGCGCCATCGGCAGTGCCGGGCCTGGCGGGCTACAGCCGCGGTCTCGCGCTGACAGCATCGATTGCCACCCGTTATGAAGACAATCTCGTGCGCCTGGCAGTGAAGGACGACGGTGTGCGCGTTCGGCCGCAAGTAAGCGGCAACTATGGGCTTGGCCTCGGGCGCGGTGGCCTCTTCGTGCAGGGCAATTACGGCCGCGACGTGATCTATGGCAGCCGGCGCGTGGCGTCATCGGAACGCATGATGGTGGGCGGCGGCCTTGATTTCAACCTGTCGCGCTGCACCGGTCAGGTCGGCGGTTCCTGGCGGCGCGGTCTCAGCTTCCAGACCGACGTGTCCCAGTTCGGCGGTTTCAGCGTGGATACGGCAACGGCCGGCGTTGCCGCGCAATGCCGGCTGGGCGGGGCGCTGAGCATCAACGGTTCGGTACTGCGTTCGGATTCAACAGTGGGGCAGAACAATGCCGGGCCAACGACATCGGCCTTCAACCAGCAGCGCTGGAGCTATTCGGCCGGCATCGGCTTTGGCAATCCCACACTGGGCCAGTTCAACCTGGGCGGTTCGATTTCGGATTCGACCATGCCGGGCCGACAGATACTGACGCCCGACGGCTTTGTGGAAGACGGCCTTAATCAGCGCAATTTGCGGCTGGGCTATTCGCGGCGGTTCGGTTCCAAGGTCAATGTGTCTGCCGGCGTATCCTTGCTTGATACCCAGCCCAGCACGACGGTGAATGTCATCTTTGTCGAGGGCGTTCCCCAGCTTGTTGATCGTCCAGGCTTCAAGGGTGCCGGCTATGATGCGGCCGTTGATATCGCTTTCTCGCCGCGCCTCAATCTGGGCTTCACGGCCGGGCGAAACACCAGCGCCAATGGCGTTTTTGGCGCCCAGTTCGTGATTTCGACCTTTTGGGCGGCGCAGATCGATTATCGGCTTGGTTCGCGTTACACTCTGTCGACCGGAGTAAATCTGCGCGACAGCCAGTTCCGTGGTGCCTTTGTGTCGCAATTGGATCAGGTTCGGCGTCAATCGGATGATTTCACGCGTATCTACAGCCAGTTTTCAGGACGGCTCGGACAGCGCTTGCGCTTTTCGGTTGATGTCGCTCACAACCGGCGCCGGGCGAATCCGTCCGTCTTGAATTTCAATTCGACGGGCGTTGGCCTGTCGCTGGGTTATCAGTTGGGAAGAAATTGAAGATGATGACACGTCTGATGCAGGCAGCCATGGTCTCGGTGCTGTTGTCCGGTGCCGCCGTGGCCCAGAACAGTGATTACAAGGGCTATGTGCTCGGTTCCGACGACAGCGTGCAGGTGATCGTCTATGGCCAGAGCGAGTTCAACGTCACCACGCGCGTGAAGGCCGATGGCACGATCGTGATGCCGCTGATCGGTATCGTGAAGGCCAGCGGCGAGACCAATATCACGCTGGCCAAGGCGATCACCGACAAGCTGGTGGCCGGCGGCTATCTCAAGGAGCCGCTCGTCAACATCGAAGTGGGCAGCTATATCTCGCGGTCGGTCAATATTGCCGGCGCAGTGACTGCGCCCGGAATCGTTCCCCTCGATCGCCCCTATCACGCCCTCGAAGCACTGCTGAAAGCCGGCTGGGTGAGGAATGATGGCGCCACCTTTGTTTATCTGCGCCGTGCCGGGCAGCCGGAACGCAAGCTGGACGTGGAACAGTTGGTGCGTGGTGAGGCCAATTCCGATCCGCTGCTGGCGCCGGGTGATACGCTGTTCGTGCCGCCGGCTGAAACCTTCTTCATTTATGGGCAGATCAATGCGCCGGGCATGAAGGGCATCCTGCCGGGCATGACCATCCGTCAGGCGATCGCGCTTTCGGGCGGCGTTTCGGCTTCGGGCAAGGCCGACAAGGTTGGCCTGGTGCGGGCCAATGGCAAGGAAGTCGATTCCGATCCGTCCATGAAGGTTCAGAATGGCGATGTGATCATCATCAAGGAACGCCTGTTCTGATCATGGCATGATCGGTGCGGGTGTTCTGTGCGATGAGTAGTGGGAAAGGGGCCAGGCAAACTGGCATGAAACGATGAGCATCATTCAGCTTTTGCGTATTCTGGTAGCCCGGCGATGGATCGTCTTTGGCTGCATGATCCTGGCCCTGATCGTGGCTGGCGCTGTGGGCAAGATCCTGCCGGCCCGTTATCCGGCCACGGCTCGTGTGCTGATGGACAATTTCAAGCCCGATCCAGTGACCGGCACCATGATGAACGCCCTTGGCCTGCGCAGCTTCACGCGCACGCAGATGGAGCTGATCAAGGATTACCGCATCGCTGGCGAAGCCGTGGACAAGCTGGGGCTGACTGGCAACGCCGATCTGTTGGCGCAGTGGCAATCAGCCACCGGTGGCAATGGCGATTTCCGCCGTTGGGTTGCCGATCGGATCATCAGCAGCACCCGCGTCGATCTCATCGAGAATTCGAACATCCTTGCCATCAATTATGAGGCCAGCAATCCGGAAGTGGCGCGGCGTACCGCCAATGCCTTGCGTGAGGCCTATATCGAAAACAGCCTGAAATTCCGTACCGACAGCGCCGGCAAAACCGCTGAATGGTATCGTGAACAGGCCAATCGCGCCTTGAAGTCGCTCGAAGCCGCTGAATCGGCGAAAACCAAGTTCGAGCAGGAAAACGGCATCGTGATGACGTCGGGTGGCGAAGCCGAAACCGTGAAACTGGCCAGCCTGCAGGCCGCGCTGACTGCGGCACGCAGCAATGAAAGCATGCAGCAGTTCGAGGCGGTCAAGCAGTCCACGACATCAAGCGTGGTCGATACGCTGAAGGTGCAACTGGCATCGCTCAACGATCAGATCGAAATGGCGACTGAACGACTGGGTGTGCAGCATCCGACCTATATCGCCATGCTGTCGCGCCGGCAGCAGCTGGAACGCCAGCTCGGTCGTGAGCAGGTGGCCGCCCGCCAGGCCGGTGCCGCCCAGATGGGTGCGTCGCGCAGCAGTGTGGCCCAGATCGAAGCGTCCTATGAAGGGCAGCGCGCCAAGGTCTTTTCGATGAAGGAAAAGTTGGACCAGTTGAACCAGCTGGTCAGCGAAGTCATCCTGCGCCGGGGCCAATATGAGGCGGCCGCCAAGCGCACGGCTGATCTGCAGCTGGAATCGAACGTGGCCGATGCGGGCCTGGTCGTGCTGGGCGATGCAACGGTCGCCGCCGATCCATCGTTCCCGAACTGGCCGCTGATCATCGGCCTCGCTGTTGGTGCCGGCCTGTCGCTGGGTATCGTCATGGGGCTGTTTGTCGAACTGGTGAATCGCCGGGTCCGCGGCGCCGAAGACCTGAGCTATGCGGCCCGCGTCCCCGTGTTCGCTGTCATCGCCGAACGCCGCAAGCCGGAATGGCACCAGATCCTCAAGCGCATCCTGGCGCGCGGTAACACCACCGCGTCGGGCATGCAGCCAGCCGAATGAGTATTGACGCCATGGACAATATTGAAACCGAGATTGGCACCAGCGAGGTCGAAACCGACGCCGCCGCCGCCAGCCAGGTGACCGGCAGCACTGACGGCAACGAGCGTTATGACGCGCCCATCCGTGATGTGCTGACTCGCCTGGGTTATCTGTCGCAGGATCAGGTGGCCAAAGTGCAGGCCCATGCTGCCGAACGTGGCCTTGATTTCGATCAGGCCGCGCTGGAACTGGGCTTCATCACCACCGATGATCTGGATCGCGCCCGCGAACAGCTGATCAACAGCCTGGCGTTGCAGAATATCGCCCGTCGGCCGGTTTCGGACGAACTGGTGGTGCTGTCTGATCCCGGTTCGGTGCGGGCGGAATCGATCCGCATGCTGCGGACGTCGGTTATCGCCCAGCATATCAAGAACGGCCGGCGCGGTCTTGCCGTGGTGGCGACCGCTGATGGCCATGGCTGTTCGTGGGTGGCCGCCAATCTGGCGGTGGCACTGAGCCAAGTGGGTTTCAAGATCCTGTTGATCGACGCCAACATGCGCTCGCCGCGCCAGGATCAGATCTTCGGCCTCGATCCCAATGCGCCCGGCCTGTCGAGCTTCCTGTCGCTGCAGGTCGCCCGCCCGGAACGCGTGGTGAATGCCAATGTGTTGCCCGGCCTGGCGCTGATCACGGCTGGCCCGCCCACCAGCCGCCCGCAGGAACTGCTGTCGGGCAACCGTTTCCGCGACGGTGTCAACACGCTGCTGCGCGAATATGATTTGGTGATTTTCGATACGCCGGCGGCCAACACCAGCGCCGATGCGCTCAACGTTGGGGCAGGGGCGGCCTATGCCTTGGTCGTGGGCCGCGCCAATCATAGTTTCTACAAGGACATCAACACCCTGACTGATCAGCTGGCGGCAGCCCGCTGCGCTGTCGTGGGCGCGGTGCTGAACGAGTTCTGATGCCGGATACAGGGGGAATAGCGCCGGCTGCGGCACCGCCCGCAACCGATTGGCGGGCACTGCTGCTGGCGCATTGGCCGATGTGGCTGGGCCTGGCGGCGATAGGCCTGCCAACGCTGCTTGCGCTGGCACAGGGGCCTTGGCAGGAAGAATCCGGTGTGCACGGCATCATCGTGCTGGTCACCGGCCTGTGGCTGGTGTGGCGCCGGCAAGACGAGATCATGGCGGCCCGTCAGGAAGGCAATCCCTTGATCACCGCAGCCACCTTTGCCGTCGCCATTCCACTTTATGTGGCGGGCCGCGCGTTTGAATTCATCAGTATTGAAGCCGCTGCGCTGCTGCTGGCCATCGTGGCGGTTGCCCATCAATATTGGGGGCTGAAGGTCACGGCCATGCTGTGGTTCCCGATCGTCTATCTCGGCTTTGTCGTGCCCATCCCGGGCTGGTTTCTCGATACCATCACCCTGCCGCTCAAGGAGTTTGTCTCTGAACTGGTCACGGGTTCGCTGGCGGCGGCGGGCTATCCGGTCGGCCGCATGGGCGTCACCCTGTACATCGGATCCTACCAACTGCTGGTGGAAGACGCCTGTTCCGGCCTCAACTCGTTGGTCAGCCTTACGGCGATCGGCTTGTTCTACGTCTATCTGATCCGCGGCTCCAACCCGCTCTATTCGCTGCTGCTGCTCACCATGGTGATCCCGATCGCCATTGCCGCCAATTGCGTGCGGGTGGCGGCGCTGGTGCTGATCACCTATCATTTGGGCAACGCCATGGCGCAGGGCTATCTGCACAATTTCGCCGGCATGGTCACCTTCGTGTCGGCACTGCTGTTCATCTTCGCGCTGGACTGGGCGCTCAGCCCGATCCGTCGCCGCCTCGAAGGCAAGGCCGCATGAACAGGATCAATCGCCGGGATGTGCTGCTGGGCGGCGCCTTGCTGGCCGGCGCTGGCGGGGCCGCTGCGCTGGTGCCGCGCGGCCGGCTGGTGCTGATGCCCAAGGGCCATGAACTGGAAGCGGTCATACCCAAAAAGCTTGGCGGCTGGACCTATGTGCCCACCCCCGGCATCGTCATGCCGCGCACCGAAGGCTCGCTGTCGGCCAAGCTGTATGGCGACGTGCTCAGCCGAGTCTATATCTCCGAAACCAAGCTGCCGGTGATCCTGGTGATGGCTTATGGCCCGGTGCAGAACGATCTGCTGCAGCTGCACCGGCCAGAGGTTTGCTACACGGCGGTGGGCTTCCAGGTTTCTGGCACGACCTCGGCGCGGTTGCCGCTGGCGACCGGCGTGGACCTGCCGATCCGCGAGCTGGTCGCCGAATCCGATCGCCGGATCGAAACCATCACCTATTGGACGCGCGTTGGCGATGATCTGCCCACCAACGGCACCGAACAGCGCGTGGTCAAACTCAAGCAGCAATGGGCTGGCTATGTGGCCGATGGCATCCTGGTGCGGTTGAGCTGTGCCGTGCCGCCGGAACCCGGCGTGCGCGACCAGCTGGCCGAATTTGCGCGTGAATTGGTGAAAGCGGTGCCGGCGGCTGATTTGCCGGCGCTTGTTGGACGGCCGCTTGCGGCCCGGCTGGCATGAAGCGGAAATCAGCCCTGATTGAAGGGCTGCAGCACACGCCAGATGAAACCGATGGTGGCAATGAACAGCGCCACGGCGCCAGCGTGCATAAGCATCTCGCCCGACTTCATGGCTTCGTTACCCAGATAGTTGGTGACGGCACAGCCAACGGCCGCGACCATATACTGCCAGAGATGATCGCGCGGCTCGCCTTGGCTGCGCTGCAGGAAGAGCACGATCAGGCCGGCGAAGGTCATCACCGTCAACCAGTCGTATGGCGTTTCCATGCAATCAACTCCTCCACTTGCGTCTCTATAGCAACTCGTCAGCGGCTGGCCAGAATATTTCCAGTTCATCTTGGTTTTTGCCCGCCGCTGCGTTGGGGCTTTGTTTCGTGAACAGTCATCATCAGATCGCCCCCACAGCCGCGCCAGCCACGGCCGCCGGCGCCGGTGGGCCCGGCATGCCGCTGGGCCTGGCCATCCTGATTGTTCGCGGGCTGGAATTCATGGCCGTTGGTCTGGCCGGTTTGTGGCTGGTCGAAACCAGCCCAACCGATCTGGGCAGCAACATCGCCATCTATACACGGGTCACCCTCATCGCCAGTCTGGCCTTTGCCGTGCTGGCTGAAAGCCTGGGCAGTTACGACATCGAAGCGCAGTTCAGCCTGCGGCTGGGCTGGCGGCGCGTGCTGTTGGCGTGGACGATGGCGGCGCTGTTCCTGATCACCATCGGTTTTCTGTTGAAATCCTCTGAACAGGTTTCGCGGGCCTGGGCGATCAGCTGGTTTGTGACGGGTGGCGCCGCCTTGCTGCTGACCCGTATTGCCACCACCATGTGGGTGCGCCAGCTCAAGAAGCGCGGCACCTTCAACGAACGCGTCGCCATTTTCGGGGCAGGGCCGCAGGGCGTTCGCTTTGCCGAATATGTGCAGGCGCATGATCGCCTTACCATCACATTGGTTGGCATCTTCGATGATCGCCGCCCGGACCGTCTGCCGACCGAAGCAGCCGGTGTGCCGGTGCTGGGCAATCTGACGACGCTGATTGGCATGATCCGCGAAGGGCTGATCGATCAGGTGGTGGTGGCGCTGCCTTGGGCCGCCGAACGCCGGCTGCAGGATGTGATGGCGCGGCTGGTGCTCACCCCGGTGAAGGTGCGACTGGCGCCCGATCTGGTCAGCTTCACGTTCGCGCGCCGCCCCGTGGTGATTCTGGGCGATGTGCCGGTGATGACCCTGTTCGACCGGCCGATTTCCGGCATGTCGGCCATCGTGAAGACCATCGAAGACAAGGTACTGACCGCGCTGATCGTGATTGGCGTTTCGCCGATCATGCTGCTGGCAGCGCTGGCCATCCGGCTCGATTCAACCGGGCCGATCCTGTTCCGGCAGCCGCGAGAGGGCTTCAACAACCAGAATTTCAGCTGCTTCAAGTTCCGAACGATGTATCACGAGCAGCTGGAGTACAAGAATATCACCCAGGCCAGCCGTGACGACCCGCGCATCACCCGCGTCGGGCGCTTCCTGCGCCGGACCAGCATCGACGAACTGCCGCAGCTGTTCAATGTGCTGCTGGGCGACATGGCATTGGTCGGCCCGCGCCCGCATGCCGCCTCTACCCGCGCCGGCGGTCGGCTGTTTTCCGATGTCGTGCAAAGCTATGCCGCTCGTCACAAGGTGAAACCCGGGATCACCGGCTGGGCCCAGGTGTGCGGCTGGCGCGGCGAAACCGATACCGAAGAGAAATTGATCAAGCGCTTCGAGCACGACCTTTATTATATCGAGAACTGGTCGATCTGGCTCGATCTCTACATATTGGTGCGCACGGTTGGTGCTGTGCTGCTGCCCAAAAACGCCTTCTGAACCAGCGCAAACCGCCATTTGTCGCCGTCACGGCACCGTTTGGCGCTGCCTTGGCAGGCAGAGGAACGGCACAGTGTCGCACATGTTCGATTGTTGCCGGTGCTGTCTAGGCGCTGACATAATCTTGCTCTAACGGCTGCCTTGTCAAATTTTCCTGTCTGTTGGCACGGTGACGTCGTGCTCGCAGCATCAGTTGGGCTGAACGAGCATGTACGATCCCGCCGCCGTCACACGCGCCCCGGTTCCGGTTCCCGGGTTTAACCCGGTGCGCACCCGTGCCGATTGGGACGCGATGCGCGCCGCCGTGCTGGCCGATCCTGGCGCCTTCCATGGTGATATCGCCGCGCGCAACCTGCATTGGCTGGTGGACGTTGATGGCCGCCCCGCCTGGCTGAGCCGCAGCGAGGATGGACTCTGGGCGGGCTGGGACGCCGCCACCGCCGCACCGGTGAGCGCTGATCTTGGCGCCGAGTTTGCCCCATGGTCCCGCGCCTTCAATGCTGATGATGCGCCCAATTTCCGCTGGTTCGAAGGCGGCCGCACCAATGCTGCCTTCAATGAGCTTGATCGCCACGTGCTGGCTGGCCACGGCGCTGAGGCCGCCTTCATCTTTGAAGGTGACCGCTGGGATCTTGCTGCCAACAATGGCCGCGGCGCGCCGGTCGATTGCCTCACCGTCTCGCGCCGCCAATTGCTGCTGGAAGCCGCCAAGTGCGCGGTCGCCCTGCAAAAGCTGGGCCTGAAGGCCGGCGACCGCATCGCGCTCAACATGCCCAATGTGCCGGCCCAGTTGTACTGGACGGAGGCCGCCAAGCGCATCGGCGTCATCTACACGCCGGTGTTCGGTGGCTTTTCCGACAAGACGCTGTCTGACCGCATCCACGATGCCGGCGCCCGCATCGTCATCACCGCCGATGGCGGCTATCGCAACGCCCAGATCGTGCCGTTCAAGACCGCCTACACCGATCCGGCGCTGGACAATTATGTGCCGGTCAACGTCGCGCTGCGGATGGTGGAGGACCGTCTGGCCGGGGCCGATCTTGGCCTGTCCGACACGACTCGCACTGCCATGGCTGGCATCGTGACGGCCGCGCTGAAGGGCGAAGTGACGGTGGAGCGCGGCGACGTCATGCGCGGGCTGGGCCGGGCGCTGGCTGAACTGGGTAAAGAAGGCCTGGTCGATGCCGCCGGGTCAGCCCGCATCCGCATCGCCATCGCCGAAACGCTGGTCAGCACCCCGCCGCGTGTCGATGCGGTGATCGTTGCCCATCACGCCCATGTGCCCGACATCGTCTGGCGCGACCGCGATGTGTGGGGCCATGATCTGACGGGCGCTGCGTTGGCCGACATATTGGCCGCCGCCGGCCTGCCCGACGAAGCCGCGCTGCACGCGCTGGATGATCAGGCGTTTGTGGCGGCGCTGTGGACGGCTTCCAAACCGCTGCCCGTCGATGCCGAATATCCGCTGTTCTTCATCTACACCTCGGGCTCCACCGGAAAGCCCAAGGGCGTTGTCCATGTTCATGGCGGCTATGCCAGCGGCATCATGGAAACCATGAAGGTCGCCTTTGACGCCCGCCCCGGCGACGTGATGTTTGTCGTCGCCGATCCGGGCTGGATCACCGGCCAGAGCTACATGATCGCCGCCGCGCTGCTGAGCCGCGTCACCACCGTGCTGGCCGAAGGCTCACCGGTGTTTCCGCATGCTGGCCGGTTCGCGGCGATGATCGAGAACCACGGCGTCACCATCTTCAAGGCCGGCGTCACCTTCCTGAAAGCGGTGATGACCGATCCGCAGAACCTGACCGACATCAAGGCCTATGATCTGTCGGGCTTGCGGGTCGCCACCTTCTGCGCCGAGCCCTGCTCGCCGCCGGTGCAGGATTTCGGCATGAAGAACATCACGCCGCAATATATCAACAGCTATTGGGCGACCGAACATGGCGGGATCGCCTGGACGCATTTCTATGGCAACGGCGATTTCGCGCTGGCGGCTGACGCGCGCACCTTCCCGCTGCCGTGGATCGTTGGCGATGTGTGGGTGGAAGACGAAGCCGGCGACAAGCAGGCGATCGCGCCGCTGACCCGCGACGGCAGCGACGGCGTCGTCTGGCGCAAGGCCGGCAAACAAGAGAAGGGCGAGATCATCATCGCCGCGCCCTATCCCTATCTGGCGCGTACCGTGTGGGGCGATAGCGAGAATTTCCGCGTTGAAGATGGCGTCGTCACGCCCGGTTGGGCCGGCGACGCTGCCCGCTGGCGCGATGGCTATTGGAGCCGCTGGCAGGGCGTGTGGGCCTATACCCAGGGCGATTTCGCCGTGCAGGGCGATGATGACGGCTTTTCATTGCATGGCCGTTCGGATGACGTGATCAACGTTTCCGGCCACCGCATGGGCACCGAGGAAATCGAAGGGGCCATATTACGTGACAAGGCGCTGAACCCGGAAAGCCCGGTCGGCAACGTGCTCGTGGTCGGCGCGCCGCATCGTGAAAAGGGGCTGACGCCGCTGGCCTTCATCACGCCGGCACCGGGCCAGATCATCACCCGCGACGACGAACGCCGGCTTTCCGACCTGGTTCGCACCGAAAAGGGCGCGGTGGCAGTGCCCGGCGATTTCCTGGTGGTGTCGCAGTTCCCCGAAACCCGCAGCGGCAAATATATGCGCCGCATGGTGCGCGCGCTGGTGGAAGGCACCCCGATTGGCGACGTTACCACGCTGAAGAACCCGGAGAGCCTGGACGAACTCAAGCGCGTCATCAGCGCCTGGGAGCGCAAGCAGCGCCTGTCCGAAGATCAGGATATCTTCGACCGCTATCGCTATTTCCGCATCCAGTACAACACGGTTGCGCCCGGCAAGAAGGTGGCGACGGTGTTCATCACCAACCCGCCGGTCAATGCATTGAACGAACGCGCCATCGATGAACTGGTGATCGTGGTCGAGCATCTGTCGCGCCGTGATGATGTCGCCGCCGTGGTGTTCACAGGTGATGGCACGGCCAGCTTTGTCGCCGGGGCCGACATCCGCCAGTTCCTCGATGAAATCCACACGCTCGACGAAGCCCGCGTGCTGCCCGCCAACGCCCAGCTGGCGTTCGGCAAGATCGAGCAGATGGGCAAGCCCTGCGTTGCGGCCATTCAGGGCGTCGCGTTGGGTGGCGGCATGGAATTCGCGCTGGCCTGCCACTATCGCGTTGCCGAAAGCCATGCGCGTTTCGGCCAACCGGAAATCCGCCTGCGCCTGCTGCCCGGCTATGGCGGCACGCAACGGTTGCCGCGCCTGCTCACCGATACGCACGGGCCAGAAGGGATGCTCGACGCGCTCGATCTCATTCTGGGCGGTCGCAGCGTTGATGCACCGGCGGCGCTGGCGATGGGCGTGGTCGATGAAATGGCTGAAGGGGCGAGCGATGCGCTGAGCCTGGCCCATGCCGCCGTGCGCGATTTCGTGCGGTTGGGGGCGAGCAGCCATCTGGGCCGGGTGTGGGCCGAACGCCGCAAATCGGCACGCACGGCTTGGCAGCAGCCCGGTCATGTTGATCTTGATGCCGCGCTGAATGATCCGTTCGTGCAGCGCATTCTGAAGCAGCTCGATTGGGCTGGTCGCGGCAAGGCCGGCGCGCGCGCCATCGACGCGATCCGCACCGGCTGGGAAGCCGGCATGGCCGCTGGCCTCGCCCGCGAAGCCGAATTGTTCAGCGAAGCCGTGATTGATCCCGATGGCGGCAAAACCGGCATCCGCCTGTTCATGGACAAGGCTGCGCCGCCGCTGCCCGTCCGCCGCAACGGCGTGCATATCGAAGCCGAGTTCTCCGCACGCGCCGAGCGCCTGGAAGCGGCCGGCGATCTGCTGCCGGTGGGCGCGCCCTTCTTCCCCGGCGTGACGCCAATCCCCGGCCATCAATATGGCTTTGGCATCGCGCGCAGCCCCGATACCGGCGCACCGCAGTTCGGCCCGCCGGAAACCCACGAAAAGCAGCTGATCGTGCCGACGCCGCAGCCGGAGCCGAACGAGGCGCTCGTCTATCTGCTCAGCAGCGAAGTAAACTTCAACGATATCTGGGCTTTGACCGGCATCCCGGTGTCGCCGTTCGACAATCACGAGGAAGATGTGCAGCTGACGGGTTCCGGCGGTCTGGCGCTGGTTGCGGCGCTGGGCAGCGAAGTGCGCTCGCAGGGCCGGCTGAAGGTGGGCGACATGGTGGCGGTCTATTCCGGCACTTCGGATCTGCTATCGCCGGCCGCTGGCCGGGACCCGATGTATGCCGATTTTTCCATCCAGGGCTATGAAACCAAGTCCGGCAGCCACGCGCAGTTCCTGACGGTGCAAGCACCGCAGCTGCATCCGGTTCCCGGTGATCTGACGCTGGAACAGGCCGGCAGCTACATCCTCAACCTCGGCACCATCTGGCGTTGCCTGTACACGACGCTGGAAATCGTCGGCGGCAAGACCATCTTCATCGAAGGCTCGGCCACCGGCACCGGGCTTGATGCCTTGAAGTCGGCCAAGGCCAGCGGCCTCGCCGTGACGGGCCTGGTGTCGAGCCCGGCCCGCGCCGAGTTCGTGAAATCCAAGGGCGCCGTGGGCGCGCTCGACCGCACCGATCCGCGCTTCAAGTCGCTGTTCACCTCCGTGCCCGACGGCGCCAAGGCGGATTGGGCAGCGTGGGAGCAGGCCGGCGAAGTGCTGATTGCCGAATACAAGGCGCTCAATGGCGGCAAGCTGGCGGATTATGCCGTGTCCCACGCTGGTGAAACCGCCTTCCCGCGCAGCTTTCAGTTGCTGGGCGATGGTGGCGTGCTCGCTTTCTATGGCGCCTCGTCAGGATATCACCTCAGCTTCATGGGCAAGAAGGGCGGCTCCGATCCCGTCTCCATG
>NZ_JANPML010000022.1:0-12384 GCF_031422795.1 Sandarakinorhabdus sp. | reverse complement strand
TGATGGCGCGCGGCCACAAGGTGCATCTGGTGACGGACGAGCGCGGGCTCAGGTTCCCCGGCCTGTTCCCCGGCGTGCCGGTGACCAAGGTTGACGCCGCCTCCACCGGCCGCAGCGGCTGGCGTTCACTGCCGCAAGTGGCGCTCAGCATCTGGAAGGGCCGCAGCGCGGCGCGCAAGCTGTTCAAGGAGATGCGCCCGCGCGCCGTGATCGGTTTTGGCGGCTATCCGGCGCTGCCCGGACTGCTGGCGGGCCTGTCGCTTTACCTACCGTGCCTGATCCATGAACAAAACGCCGTGCTGGGCCGCACCAACCGCTATCTGGCGCCGCGCGTGCGCGCCATCGCCACCAGTTTTCCCCGCGTACGGCGCATGGAAGGCAGTTGGCAGCGCCGCGCGCATTTTGTTGGCAACCCGGTTCGTCCGGAAGTGTTGGCCGCACGCGACGTGCCGTTTGACGAAAACGCCGCCCGGCTGAAGCTGCTGGTCACGGGCGGCAGCCAGGGCGCGGCCATTCTGAACAAGGTCGTGCCGGCCGCCATCGCGCTGCTGCCAGCCGGCGTGCGCGCCGCCCTTGATGTCACCCACCAAGGCCGCGACGAAGACCGCGATGCCATGCTGGCGGCCTATCGCGCCGCTGGCATCGAACCTGTGATTGCCGCCTATTTCCCTGATCTGCCGGCCGAAATGGCCACCAGCCATATCGTCATCGCGCGGTCTGGCGCATCGACCGTGGCCGAACTGGCCGTGATGGGCCGGCCATCGATATTGGTGCCGCTGCCCATCGCCACCGATGACCATCAGGCCGACAACGCTGCGGCCCTGGTGGCGGCCGGCGGCGCACTGATGATTCGTCAACAGGATTTTGACGCCCAGCGGTTGGCCGAGGCCTTGACGCAATGGTTAACAGACCGGCAGGGGTTGGCAGAGGCCGCTGCTGCGGCGCGCGCCGCCGGTCATCCGGAGGCCGCGACACGCTTGGCCAATCTTGTCATTGCCACTGGATTGATCGCATGAACTCCGCTCCCGCAACCATTCGTCTTCGCCCCGGCTTCCGCACCGATATCGGCGTCATCCATTTCGTCGGCATTGGCGGCATCGGCATGTCGGGCATTGCCGAGGTGATGGCCAATCTGGGATTTGACGTGCAGGGCAGCGATTCTGCCGAAGGTTATGTGGTCGAGGGCCTGCGCAAGAAGGGCATCAAGGTCTTCATCGGTCAGAAGGCCGAAAATGTCGCCAATGCCGCCGTGCTGGTCACGTCTACCGCGATCAAGGCCGACAATCCCGAAGTCGTCGCTGCGCGGAGCCGGCGCATCCCCGTCGTGCGCCGCGCCGAAATGCTGGCCGAACTGATGCGGCTGAAAAGCTGCGTCGCGGTCGCCGGCACCCACGGCAAGACCACCACCACCTCCATGGTTGCCACGCTGCTCGATGCTGGCGGGCTTGATCCCACGGTCATCAACGGCGGCATCATCAATTCGATCGGCTCCAATGCCCGTCTTGGCGCGTCGGACTGGATGGTGGTCGAAGCCGATGAAAGCGATGGCAGTTTCCTGCGGCTGACCGGCACGTTCGGCATCGTCACCAACATCGATCCCGAACATCTCGATCACTGGGGCAATTTCGACGCTGTCCGCAAAGGCTTTGAGACATTCGTCCACGCTGTGCCGTTCTATGGCGCCGCGATCCTGTGCATCGATCACCCGGAAGTGCAGGCGCTGATCCCGCGCGTTTCGGATAGGCGCATCATCACCTATGGCTTTGCCGCCACCGCCGATGTGCGCGGGCTGGATGTGACGCCGGTGCCGGGCGGCAATCGCTTTTCGGTGCTGGTCCGCACGCGTGATGGGCAAAGGCGCATTGATGATCTGGTGCTGCCGATGCCGGGCCGCCACAACGTGCAGAATTCGCTCGCCGCCATCGCGGTGGCGCTGGAACTGGGTGTGGATGATGCGGGCCTGCGCGCCGGCCTCGCCCGCTTTGGCGGGGTCAAACGCCGCTTCACCAAGGTTGGCGAAGTTGCCGGCACCAGCATCGTCGATGATTATGGCCACCACCCGGTGGAAATTCGCGCCGTGCTCGCCGCTGCACGCGAAGGTGCAACTGGCCGCGTGATTGCGGTCGTGCAGCCGCACCGTTTCACCCGCCTGCGCGATCTGATGGCGGACTTTTGCGCCGCTTTCAACGATGCCGACATGGTGTATGTCGCGCCGGTCTATGCCGCTGGTGAAGCCCCCATCCCCGGGGTTGACGCCGCCGCGCTGGCCGCCGGGCTGGTCGCGGCCGGGCACCCCAGCGCCGACACCGTGACCGGTGCGGACAATCTGGCGGTGAAGCTGGCCGGCGTGGTGCAACCCGGTGACCAGGTGATCTGCCTGGGCGCGGGTGACATCACCAAGTGGGCGGCCGGTCTGGCCGACGCCATTGGCAAGCTGAAGGCCGGGTGAGCATCCTGACCGCCCCTCCCGCCACGCGCGGCAAACTCACTGCATCCGCGCCGCTGGCGCCGCTGGTGTGGTTCAAGGCGGGCGGCGCCGCAGACTGGTTGTTCGAGCCAGCCGATGTTGATGATCTGCGGGCCTTCCTGAAGGCGCTTCCCGCCGATGTGCCGGTGCTGGCGCTGGGGCTGGGCAGCAATCTCATCGTGCGCGATGGCGGCGTGCCGGGCGTGGTGGTGCGGCTGGGCAAGGCGTTCGGCAAGGTGAGCGCGGACGGCAACATGCTGACCTGCGGCGGCGGCGTTTCGGGCATTGCCGTGAGCAGCGCCGCGCGCGATGCCGGCGTGGCGGGCCTGGAATTTCTGCGCGGCATTCCCGGCACGGTGGGCGGCTTCGTGCGCATGAACGGCGGTGCCTATGGCCGCGAGGTGGCCGATGTGTTGGTGGAGGTGACCATCGTCACCCGCGACGGCGGCATCGAAACCCGCGCACTTTCGGCGCTGGAATACAGCTATCGCCACAGCAATCTGGCCGATGGCGAAATCGTGGTTTCGGCCCGCCTGCAGGGCCAACCCGGCGCGCGTGACGCCATCCAGGCCGAGATGGACCGTATCGCGGCTGCCCGAGAAGCCAGCCAACCGCTGCGCACCCGCACCGGCGGTTCCACCTTCAAGAACCCCGCCCCGCACAAGGCGTGGGAACTGGTGGCGGGTGCCGGCTGCCGGGCCTTACGCGTTGGCGGTGCCGAGGTGAGCGAGAAGCATTCGAATTTCCTGATCAACAGCCACCGCGCCACCGCCGCAGATATCGAGGCACTGGGTGAACTGGTGCGCGCCCATGTTTTGCGCGCCAGCGGTGTGAGCCTGGAGTGGGAAATTCAGCGCGTGGGGCGGGTGCAAATTACCACGTCCCCACCCCCAACCCCTCCCCTGAAGGGGAGGGGAGAACGTCAACTCCCCTCCCCTTCAGGGGAGGGGTTGGGGGTGGGGCCTTCTCACTGGAGCCAGCCATGAAAGTCGCAGTGCTCATGGGCGGTTGGTCGGCCGAGCGGGAGGTGTCCCTCACCTCTGGCCGCGGCATCGCACAGGCCTGCCGCAACCTGGGCCACGATGTCGTGGAAATCGACATGGGCCGCGACGTGGCCCAGCGCCTGATTGCGGCGGCGCCCGACGTGGTGTTCAACGCGCTGCACGGTACGCCCGGCGAAGACGGCACTGTGCAGGGCCTGATGGACCTGCTGGGCCTTTGCTACACCCACTCCGGCCTGACCACGTCGGCCATCGCCATCGACAAGGAACTCACCAAGAAGGTGCTGGTGCCAGCCGGCGTGCCGATGCCGCAAGGCACGTTGGTGGATTCGACCAGCTTGTTCGACGGCGATCCGCTGCCCCGGCCCTATGTGCTGAAGCCGGTGAACGAAGGATCGTCGGTGGGTGTCGCCATCGTCACCGACACCAGCAATTATGGCAATCCGATCCAGCGTGACGTTCCGGGGCCATGGCAGTCATTCGAAACACTGCTGGCCGAACCCTTTGTGGCCGGCAAGGAATTGACCGTGGCGGTGATTGGCGACGAGGCCCTGGCCGTCACCGAATTGCAGACCTCCAGCGGTTTTTATGATTACGAGGCCAAATATACCGATGGCCTGACGCTGCACATCTGCCCCGCCGATCTGCCTGCCGACATCGAGGCTGCCTGCCTCGCCCATGCGCTCACCGCCCACCGCGTGCTGGGTTGCCGGGGCACCAGCCGCAGCGATTTCCGCTGGGATCCGACGCTTGGGATTAAGGGGCTGTTTCTGCTCGAAACCAACACCCAGCCTGGCATGACGCCGCTCAGCCTGGTGCCCGAACAGGCCAGATATCGCGGTATCAGCTATGAACAGCTCGTGCAGCGCCTGATCGATATGGCGATTGCCGACCACAAACGGGGAGGCCAGCCATGACGGCAGCCGTTCTGAAACGCGGTGCAAAGCCGCCGAAAGCCGCGCAGAAGCGGGCGACCCGTCGTTCTGCCGCGCCAAAAATCACCCGCCAGCAACTGGGCATCGGGGCCGGCGTGGTGCTGGCCATCGCCCTGGTTGTGATGATTGCCGTTGGCGTGCCGCAACGCATCTGGAACGGCTTTGTGGAATGGACCGCCGCGCAAGGGTGGGAAGTGCGCCATGTCGAACTGACCGGCGCGCGCGAGCAGGAACGGCTGGCGATCTATGCCGCCGTGCTGAACGGCCCGAGCAACGCAATGCTGGCCACCGATCTGGATGACGTGCGGATGCGGCTGCGCGCCTTGCCGTGGTTGGTCGATGCCAGCGTGCAGCGCCGCCTGCCCGACACGCTGGTGATCGAAGTGAAAGAACGCAAGCCCGTGGCGCTGTGGCAATATCGCCAGCGCCTGGCCGCCATCGACATCACTGGCAAGGTGCTGACCCGCGAGCGGCTGGAGCGCTGGAACGATCTGCCGATCCTGGTTGGCGGCGGTGCCAACACCCGGGTGCGCGACGCGCTGGAGCTGATTGCCGCCACACCGCTGGGCCGCGACGTGAATGCCGCCGTGTTCGTGGGTGGCCGCCGCTGGGACTTGCGGTTCAAGAGCGGCGAGACGCTGGCGCTGCCGGATCAGCCCGGACAGGCCCGCGCCGCGCTGGCCAGTTTTGCCAGGCTCGATGGGCAGGGCCCGGAACGACTGCTCGGCGGGCGCTTTACCCGGTTCGACCTGCGGCTGCCGGGCCGCATGATCGTCGCCGGGCCGGCCGTGGCCGAAAAATTGGCCGAAGCGGAAAAGGCACGCCGTGCCGCCGCTCAAGCCCAAAAGATCTGAGGAGCACAATGGCACCGCGCATCCCCCTCCCGCCACTCGGCCGTGGTCAGCCGGAACGGCCCGTGGCCGTGCTCGACGTTGGCACGTCGAAAGTCTCGGCGCTGATCGCGCTGATCGGCGGCGATGCTGCAAATGGGGGCAAACCACGCATCATCGGCAGCGGACAAAAACCCTGCATGGGCCTGAAGCGCGGCACGGTGACGGATTTCGACAAGGCCGAAATGGCCATTCGCGGTGCCATGGATCAGGCCGAACGCGCCGCCGGCATGCAGATGGACAGCGTGATCGCCAGCTTTGCCGCCGGCAACATGGGCAGTTCCATGGCCAGCGCCGAAATCGATATCGCCGGCGCCAGCATCACGCCCACCGACATGGTCACCCTGCGCCAGGCCGGCCGTGCTGCCATCGACCCACGCAATCGCAGCGTCGTGCATGCCCTGCCCGCGCTCTATACGCTTGATGGCCTGCCCGGGGTCGAAAGCCCGCTGGGCCTGCACGCCGATCGGCTGGGCATGGATATCCATGTCGTCACTGCCGACACGCCGGCGATCCTGAATTTCACCCGTGCCGTGGCGCAATCGCACCTGGGCATTTCCACGCTGGTCGCCAGCCCACTGGCCGCCAGCCTTGCCGTGCTGGATGAAGAAGAGCGCGACATTGGCGTGGCGCTGATCGACATCGGGGCGGGCATGACCAGCATCGCCGTGCACAAGTTCGGCATCGCCGTGGGTGTTGCCACCGTGCCGATGGGCAGCGCCGACATCACCGACGATATTGCCGCTGCCTTCGATACCAAACGCAGCATTGCCGAACGATTGAAGACCTTCGACGGCGCCGCGGTCGCCACCATGCGCGATCAGACCGACCCGGTGACCATCCCGCCAACGATCGAGGATGGCAGTGTTGAAGCCCGCAAGGTGCCGCGTGCGCAGTTGGTGGCCGTGATCCGCACCCGGCTGGACATGCTGTTTGGCGAAATCAGCAAGGCGCTGTCGGGATTGGGTTTTGTTGGCCCGCAGGCGCGCCGCATCGTGCTGACCGGCGGCGGTTCGGATCTGCGCTCCATCGCCGATTATGCGGGTTCCTATCTGGGCTGCAACGTCCGCATTGGCCGGCCGCGCGGCTTGACCGGCCTGCCGGTGGCGCAGGAAGGCCCGGCCTTTGCCACACTGGCGGGCCTGGTGCTGTTTGCCCAGACCGATCCCGGCGACGTGTGGCACACGCAAGTCACCAGTGAAGGCCCCTCGCTTCGTCGCGGATTTGGGGGAGTCATCGAAAAACTGTGGGGAAGTCTGTGAAGTCACTTCCCACCGATTCGCTCATCATCTAGTATGATTCTTATATGGGGAGACACGATATGCTGGAATTCGCCAAGCCGGAACTGACCGAACTGAAGCCGCGTATCGCTGTCATTGGCGTTGGCGGTGCTGGCTGCAATGCCGTGGCCAACATGATCGCTGCCGATCTGATGGGCGTTGAATTTGTTGTGGCCAATACCGACGCCCAGCAACTGGCCATGAGCCCGGCCGGCACCCGCATCCAGCTGGGCATGAAAATCACACAAGGGCTTGGCGCTGGCGCCCGTCCGGAGATCGGCCGCGCGGCTGCCGAGGAAACTCTGGAGCAGCTCGAAACTGCGCTGGATGGCGCCCACATGTGCTTCATCGCCGCTGGCATGGGCGGCGGCACCGGCACGGGTGCTGCCCCGGTCGTGGCCCGCGCCGCGCGCGAAAAGGGCATCCTGACCGTGGGTGTCGTCACCAAGCCATTCAGCTTTGAAGGCGCCAAGCGCATGCGCGCCGCTGAAGAAGGCATTGCCGAACTGCAGAAGCATGTCGACACGCTGATCATCATCCCCAACCAGAATCTGTTCCTGATCGCCAACGCCAACACCACCTTTAAAGACGCCTTTGCCATGGCGGATCAGGTGCTGCACCAGGGCGTGCGCGGCATCACCGATCTGATGATCATGCCCGGCCTGATCAACCTCGATTTCGCCGACATCCGCACCGTGATGAGCGAAATGGGCAAGGCGATGATGGGTACGGGTGAGGCTGCTGGCGAAGGCCGCGCCATCGAAGCCGCGCAGAAGGCCATCGCCAACCCGCTGCTCGATGAAGTGTCGATGCGCGGTGCCAAGGGCGTCATCATCAACATCACCGGCGGTGATGATCTGAAGCTGATGGAAGTGGACGAAGCCGCTTCCTACATCCGCGACATGGTCGATACCGAAGCCAACATCATCGTCGGCAGCGCCTTCAACAAGGATCTTGATGGCCTGATGCGGGTGAGCGTGGTGGCCACCGGCATTGATGCCGCCAGCCGCCCGATGCCGGTGCCGACACCGCAGAAGAAGGCCGCCCCGGCCTTCCTGGCGCAGCCCAGCATTTTCACCATGCCGCCGCCGATGAGCCAGCCGTTGCCGGAGCCGGAGCCCATCTTGGCCGAAATGCAGTCGGAACCAGCGCCGATCAACGACGCGCCGCTGGCGCCAACGCTTGATTTGCCGGTGGGCGAGGAAGCCGTGGCGCGCGTGCTCGATGCCATCGAGATCAGGGAAACCGAACTGGCCGAGACGCTGGAAGACGATGCCATGGATCTGGCCGAAATGGGCGAACGGGTGGAAACCACCTTTACGTTCACGCCGGCCGCGCCCGTTGCTGGCCCGGTTGCCGGCGCCGGGGCCGGCACTGGAGCAAGGCCTGATCCGGAACCGATGGCACCGGTGGCCGAAGAACGCCCGCTGACCCTTTTTGAACGCATGATGGGCATGAGCCGCAAGCCGCGTGCACCGGAAGCACCGCCGGCCACACTGGCACCGCAACCGGTACCGCCGCAGGCCAGCGATGATGATGTGCCGGGCTTCATGAAGCGGCAGGTGAATCGATAGAACAGGGGGCTTGGGCTGCAGCGGGTGGACGCGCCCCGCAACCCGTTGCAGACCCTTGACGACCAACATGACGAGACCCGGCTGGCAACAGCCGGGTCTTTGTCTTGATGGGCCGCCGGGGGAAAGCGGCCGCGCCGGCGTTTAAGTGGTCATGAGCCTCGCTGCCATCGCCCTCAACCGCTTCGGCCTTGGTGCCCGCCCTGGCGACAGCGCGCCTGCTGATCCGCGTGGCTGGCTGCTGGCGCAAGTGGGGCAGTTCGATCCCCATCCCGCCGTGATCGCCGCCCTGCCCGATGCCGCCGCCATGACCCTGCAATATCGGCAGAATCTGGGGCAACTGCGCCGGCAAGGTGTGGTGGGCGTGCGCCGGCCTGGCGATCCGGAACCGCCGAAGGACCCCGAGGCCGAGGCCGCGAGAGAGATGGGGGCCAACGCGGCCCAGCGCGAGCGCCGTCAGGCCTTTGCCCAGGCCTATGGCGGGCAGGTGAATGCGCGGCTGACGCTGTCGCTGACCACTGCGACACCCTTTGCCGAACGGCTGGTGCATTTCTGGGCCAATCATTTTGCCATATCGACCGACAAGCTGGCCACCGCCACCATGGGCGGGCCGCTGGAATTCGAAGCCATCCGCCCCACCATCACCGGCCGCTTTGTCGACATGCTGCTGGCTGTCACTCGCCATCCGGGGATGCAATTCTATCTCGATCAGGCGCAATCGATCGGGCCAAACAGCCTGCTGGGCCAGGCCGCGCGCCGCCGCAATGCACCCCGTCAGCCTGGGCTCAATGAGAATCTGGCGCGCGAGATTCTAGAACTGCACACGCTGGGCGCCGGCAATTACACGCAGGCCGATGTCGCTGGCCTCGCCCGCGCGCTCACCGGCTGGAGCATTGGAGGATTTCTGGGGGGCGGTTTCGTGCGCCGGCCGCTGGGGGTCGCCGCCGCCGACGGGCAGTTCGTGTTCCAGCCGAACTGGCACGAGCCGGGCAGCGTAACCGTGGCCGGCAAGCCCTATCGCCAGAACGGCGAAGCGCAGGCGCTGGCAATACTGAACGATCTGGCGCTCCATCCCCTCACCGCCCGTCGCCTCGCTTTCAAGCTCGCCCGGCATTTCGTTGCCGATGCGCCGCCGCCAGCTTTGGTGGAGCGCATGGCTGCGGCCTATCTGGCCAGCGGCGGGCAATTGCCGGCGCTCTACCAGGCGTTGATCGACGCGCCGGAGGCCTGGGCCGCGCCCTTGGCCAAGTTCAAGACGCCGTGGGACTGGCTGGTATCGTCCCTGCGTGCGCTGGGCCGGGGCAGCGTGCCGCCGCTGCAGGCCATCGGTGCGCTGCGCGAACTGGGCCAGCCGGTGTGGCGTCCCGGCTCGCCGGCCGGCTGGGAAGACGACGCCGCGCGCTGGGCCGCGCCCGATGCGCTGCTGCGCCGGGTGGAGGTTGCAAGCCGTATCGCCGCACCGCTGGCCGCAACGCTGGACGCCCGCAGCCTCGCGCCGCGCATCCTGCCCGGCACCTTGTCCCCCGCCACGGCCAGCGCCATCGCCCGCGCCGAAAGCCCCGCCGAGGGCCTGGCGCTGCTGCTCGTCGCTCCGGAGTTTTTGCGCCGATGATCAATCCCCCTCACATCACCCGGCGTTCTCTTCTGGCGCGCAGCGCCCTGCTCGGCGGTTTTGCCCTGGCCCCGCAACTGGCGCTGGCGGCGGCCGGCACCGACCGGCGGCTGGTGTTCATCGTGCTGCGCGGCGCGATGGATGGGCTGGCCGCCATCCCGCCCATCGGCGACCCGCGCCTGAACCAGCTGCGCGGCCCGCTGGCCCAGCCGCCAGAACAATTCGGCGCGCTGCTGCCGCTGACCAGTGATTTCGCCGCGCATCCGGCGCTGAAGGGCTTTGCCGGCCTGTTCGCAGCGGGCGAGGCCGGCGTGGTCCACGCTGTTGCCAGCCCCTACCGCGAGCGCAGCCATTTCGACGCGCAGAACATCCTCGAAACCGGCGGCAACGCGGCCTATGCGCTGAAAGATGGCTGGCTGAACCGGCTGCTGCCGCTGCTGCCTGCCGCTCCGCCGCCGGTTGCCATATCGGCCACCCTGCCCGCCCTGTTGCGCGGGGCCGCGCCCACCACAAGTTTCGCCCCCAGCCGCCTGCCCGATGCCAGCGCCAGCCTGAAAGCGCGCGTGGCGGCCCTGTATGAAAATGACGCGCTGCTGCACCGGTTGTGGAGCGAGGCGATGGCCACGGAAATGATCGCCGGTGCCAACGATGGCGGCGCTGCCAATCCGCAAGGCCTCGCCGCCAGCGCCGCGCGCCTGCTTGCCGATCCTGCCGGGCCGCGCATTGCCGTGCTGGAAATGGGCGGCTGGGACACGCACGCCGGCCAGCCGGTGCGTCTGGCCAACCAGTTGCGACAGTTGGACGGCGTCATCACCACGCTGAAGCAGGGCCTGGGCCCAGCCTGGAGCAACACGCTGATCATCGCTGCCACCGAATTCGGCCGCACCGTTGCCGCCAATGGCACCGGCGGCACCGATCACGGCACCGCCAGCGCGGCGCTGCTGGCCGGTGGGCGGCTGCAGGGCGGGCCAGCGGCCGGCCGCGTGCTCGGTGACTGGCCGGGCTTGCAGAAACTGCATGAAGGCCGCGATCTGCTGCCCACCACCAGCCTGAATAGCCTGTTTGCCGGCGCGGTGGCCGGGCTGTTCGGGCTTGATCCGGCGCTGGTGACGCGCCGCGTGTTTGCGGCTGCGCCGGCGCCACCGCTGGCCATCGTCAGGGTGTAAGCGCCGCCAACAGGAAATTGCTGGTATCGGTCAGCGCATTGGCCTTACCGCGAAACGGCTTGGACAGGGCCAGCAGGATGCCGATGTGGCCGACATCGGGATAGATCCGCACTTCGGCGCGGCCGCCCATATCGTTGATCGCATTGGCCAAACGTTGGCTGTTGCGCGGCAGCACCGTGGTATCGCCATCGCCGTGCAGCAGCAGCAAGGGCGGCGCATCTTTCCGGGCAAAATGGATCGGTTGCGTGTCCTGCAGATCAGCGGCTTTGCCCAAGGCTGCATCCGCGGCGCCGCCCGCCACGAACGGCAGGAAATCCGCCGGCCCGGCCAGGCCCACGGCGGCCTTGATCGTATCGGCCACGCCCCAGCGCCGATCCAGCGCCAGCAGCAGTGCGATGTGTGCGCCGGCGCTGTGGCCCATCACCGCCACCCTTGTCGGATCGCCGCCATGGGCCGCGATGTTGGCGGCCACCCATGTCATCGCCGCCGCGCCATCTTCCACGAACGCCGGCCAGCGCACTTGCGGCACCAGCCGATAATCCGGCAGCACCACCACAAAGCCCTTTGCCGCCAGCGCTTTCGCGGCAAAGCCATAGCCATCGCGGCTGCCGCTGTTCCAGCTGCCGCCATAAAAGAACACAATCACCGGCAGTTTGGCTGTCACGCCCTTGGGGGCCCAGATTTCCAGCGTCTGGCGCGGATCGGTGCCGAACGCCGCCGCGTCCACCACTCGCCGCACCTGGCCATCGCCGGGGGTGAGCGTGTTGAGCCCGTTCAAGGCCCCCAGCGGTGAACAGGCCGCAGCCAGCGACGACAGGGCAGCGGCGGAGAGCAGGGAGCGACGTGACATCATTGCGTGGGGATAGGGGTTGGAGGACGAGAAGGAAAGGCTTGCCGAAGGCGGGGCCGCAGAACCTGCCCGCCGGAGGCTCTCTTCTTCCCCTTGTCCTACTCCCCCGCTATGCTGCACTTACACACTGGGGAGTCTGCACCATGAAGCTGAACATCAACGGCAAACCGGTTGAGGTAACCGCTGATCCTGACATGCCTTTGTTGTGGGCGCTGCGCGATGTGCTGGGGCTGACCGGCACCAAGTTCGGCTGCGGCGCAGGTTTCTGCGGGGCCTGCACGGTGCAGCTGGATGGTGAGCCGGTGCGCGGCTGCCAGACGCCGGTTTCGGCCGTGGGCACGGCCAAGATCACCACCATCGAAGGGCTGAGCGCCAGCGCCTGGGGCCGCAAGTTGCAGGACGCCTGGGTAGCGCTGGATGTGCCGCAGTGCGGTTATTGCCAGGCTGGGCAGCTGCTGGCCGCTGAAGCGCTGCTGCGCACCACGCCCAAACCCACCGATGCCGATATCGATGCCGCGATGAGCGGCAATATCTGCCGCTGCGCCACTTACACGCGCATCCGGGCGGCCATCAAGCAGGCGGCCGCAGCATGAAGGCCTCCCGTCGTGACAT
>NZ_JANPML010000021.1:0-5001 GCF_031422795.1 Sandarakinorhabdus sp. | reverse complement strand
CCGCCAGCGCGCTCGGCCAGATCGGCGACCAGTTGCAGCGCCGAAGGCGGAAAGCCGCGCGCGCCGCTGGGTTCGCCGCGCGCCATCGCCACTTCGCGCGCGCCGTGGACGACGCGGCTCAGGCTGTCGAGGATCAGCAGCACCTGCCGCCCCTGCCCTCGGAACCATTCGGCGATGGCAAAGGCGCGCTGCGCCCCTCGCACCCGACACAGCATTGCATCGGATGCCGGCACCGCGATGGTGACCGTGCGTGCGCGGGCTGGCCCGCTGAGTTCGGTGTCGATGAAATCGCTGATTTCGCGGCTGCGTTCGCCGATCAGCGCCATCACCACCACATCGGCTTGCGCCCAGCGGGTAATCTGGCCGAGCAGCACCGATTTGCCGACGCCGGTGCCGGCCATGATGCCGATACGCTGGCCGATGCCAAAGCTGAGCAGCGCATCGATGGCGCGCACGCCCGTCGCCAACGGCTGCGTCACCCGCGCCCGCGCCTGCGGCAGCAGCGGCGGCGGCGTTGGCGATACCGAAGCGCTGGCCGTGATCGGCCCCAGCCCGTCAAGCGGCCGACCCAGCCCGTCGATCACCCGGCCCAGCAGGCCCTCGCCCACAGCCACGCCGCTGCCGCCGGCTTCGGGAAGCACCAGGGCGCCAGGCGCAATGCCCGGCAGCGGACTGAGCCCCATCATCAGGGCGCGGCCATCGCGGAATCCGATGATCTCGCCGGTCAGTCCGGCCGGACCAAGGGCGACACGATGGCCAATACCGGCGCGCACGCCCACCGCTTCCAGGATATTGCCGTCAGCCGCCACCACGCAGCCGCCGCGCCTGATCGGCAGCGCCGGCACGGCCATTTCAGCAAGCTGGCGGGCAAGGCTGGCGGTCACGCTCATGCCAAAGCCTTCACGATGCGGGCGAGCCGTTCTTCGATGCCCGCTTCGATGCGATAATCGGGCGCGGCCAGCACGACATGGGCAGGCGGCAGCGCGGTGTCGGGCGCTGTGCTCAGGCCGGGCGGCAGTTCGGGGCCGAGCAGCGCCAGCGTGTCGGGATGCGCCATCAAGGTGGGCAGTGCGCCGTCGCCAACTTCGGCCAGCGCCGCCTCCACCAAGGGGGCCAGCACCCGGCGGCCGCCGGTCAGTTCCGCCATCAGCACGGTGCGCGCCACGGCTTCG
This sequence comes from Sandarakinorhabdus sp., assembly GCF_031422795.1. GTDB lineage: Bacteria > Pseudomonadota > Alphaproteobacteria > Sphingomonadales > Sphingomonadaceae > Sandarakinorhabdus. The sequence continues at coordinate 3,829 of NZ_JANPML010000021.1, read as the reverse complement.
ACCAGCCCGACCAGCATCGGGCGCAAGGCAGCTTCATCAATGGCGGTGGCGCTGCGGGCGGCAGCCGCGGCGTTGGCCAGCGCTTCACGCAGCGGCGTCAGCGCGGCATCAGCCGCAGCGCGCCCCGCCGCTTCGCCATCGGCTTGACCCTCGGCACGGCCTTCCACGCGAGCCTCGGCCAACAGCACCGCCACATCCATTTTGGTGCGCGGCGGCGGCGCGGCGGCCGGCATCAGGCTGCTGAGCAGGCGCGCCAGCCCCGGCGCGCCTTCGCGCAATTCGGGCGAAACACCGGCCAGCAAGGCGGCAAGGCGGGGATCATGAGCGGTCACAGCATTGCCTCCGTCGATGTGGGCAAGGTCAACGCGCCGCTGTCGCCCAGACGGCGCACGGTGCGGCACAAGTCGCGCTGGGCGGCTTCGACTTCCGACCGCTTCATTGGCCCGCGTTCGGCCAGTTCATCCTGCAGCTGCGACGCGGCGCGTTTCGACATGGCGCCAAAGATGAAGTCCTTCAGGGTTGCATCCGCACCCTTCATGGCGATGGCCAGCTGCGTCGGATCGACTTCGCGCAGCACCAATTGCATGTCTTTCTGGGACAGGCCGATCAGATCGGCGAAGATGAACTGCTGCGCCTCCAGCTCGGCGGCCAGATCGGCATTCAGCGTCATCAGCGTTTCCAGCAGCGCGCCGCGCCCGCGCGCCTTTTTAATGACGGCGGCGGTGAAATCGGTGCCCGCCAACTGGGTGTGATCGCGCCTGGTGCCGATGCCGCGCAGCTTGGCTTCGATATCGGCTTCCAGTGCGGCCAGATCATGGATGTTGACCGGGGTCAGCGTTGCCAGCCGCGCCGCCACTTCGGGCTGCAGGGTTTCGGGCAGCGCATCCAGTGTTTGCGCTGCGCGGGCTTCGGGCAGATGCGCCAGCACCACCGCGATGGCCTGCGGATGTTCATCGGCAATCAGCTTGGCCAGCGCCGGCCCGTCCACCCAATCCAGCACGGCAAAGCGCCGGCCCTGCGCCGGCGGGCCGATCTTTTCGATCATGGTTTCGGCGCGCGGCGTGCCCAGTGCCATGCCCAGCCGATGCCGCAATTGCCGGCCCTGGCTGTCGAGTGCCGCCACCTGCGCGGTGCGCGCAAGGAATTCATCCAGCACATGATCGATGGCGAGCGGATCAATCTCCGCCACGGTCAACATGGCCTCGCCCACCTGCTGCACTTCGGCCGGGCTCATGCCGGACAGCATTTCGGCGGCCTGCACTTCCTCCAGCACCAGCAGCAGGATGGCGCATTTCTGCGCACCACTCAGGGCGGCGGCCGGGCTGGCGAGGTCGATGGCCGTCATGCCTCGTCCTCATCGTCTGTCGCGGCGGCCGCCGGAGCTGCCTTGGCCGCCGCCGGGGCCGGCGCAGTGAGATCGGCCAGCAGCATCTGCCGCGCCACCGCCATCGCCCGGTCACGGTCACCGGTCACCAGCGTGCGCGCGATATCAAGCTTGCCGCTGTAATCGCGGGCCGCCGCCGGGCGCAGCAGTTCGCCGCCGTCGATCATGGCTTCCACCGCGGCCTTGTTGGCGGTGCCTTCGGCAAACAGGCTGGGCGCGCCCGGCGTTCCGTTGCGCGACAACACGGCGGTGGCCGCCTGCGCGGTGGCAGTGGCCGCGGCGGCCAGCACGGTGCGACGGCGCCACAGGAAGAAGGCAACGACGATGCCCAACAACAACAACCCGGCACCGGCCACAATGTAGAGGCCATAATCGCGGACAACGGGCGTTTCATACCAGGCCGCCGGCACATCGGTTTCGCTGACGAAGCTGCGCGTCTGCACCTCCACCAGATCACCGCGCGCTGCATCAAAGCCAATGGCGCCGCGCACCAGCCGCTGGATATTGGCGAGTTCCTTGGCACCGCCTTTTCCGACAGCGGCCGCATCCAGCACCACCGCCACCGACAGGCGCTTCAGGCGCGGGCCGCCGGCGCGGGTGACGGAGACATCCTTGCCGATCTCGAAATTGCGCGCGGCAGTTTCCGATGTGGCGGAACCACCCACCGCAACCGGCGCCGGTGCCGGCGGCGGATTGCCCGTTACCTGCGCCGCTTGCGGCACGGTGTTGGTGAGCGCGCCGGGGATCCCGGCGGCGGCGGGCGGCGTGCCGTCGCTGTTGCGGCTGGTCTGTTCGGAACGCACGGTTCCGGCGGGCTGGAACCGTTCGCTGGCGGCTTCGTTTTCGCTGAAATCCACATCGGCGGCGACTTCTGCGGTGAAGCGGCCGGGCCCCAGTATCGGCGTCAGCAGTTTCACCAGCCGTTCGCGCACCAGGCTTTCCAGCCGCTGCTGATAGGCCAGATGCTGGGCATCACCCGACACGCCCGCCGACAGCAGCGCGCCCGATTGATCGACAACGCTGACCCGGTCGCTGGCAAGGCCGGGAACGGAGGTGGCCACCAGCCAGATCACCGCGCGCACCTGGGCTTCGGCCAGGCTGCGGCCAGGCGACAGGGTGACGAACACGCTGGCCGACGGCGCAGCGCGGTCGCGGATGAACACCGATGGTTCCGGTGTTGCCACATGCACGCGCGCCGCCTTGACGCCGTCGATGGCTTCCACACTCATCGCCAGTTCGCGCTCCAGCGCCTGCTTCAGCCGCGCGGCCTCCACCGAACGCGACGCGCCCAGCGGCATATCGGCCAATGCCTGCCCGGCGGCGGCACTGGCTTTTGGCAGGCCCTGGCCGGCGAGCAGGATGCGGGCGCGGGCGGCGTCACCGGCGGGCACTTCCACCGTGCCCGTGTCGGGATTGATGCGATATTCGAAGTTGGCAGCAGCCAGCGCGTCACTGACCGCGGCCGCATCGGCTTCGGCCAGACCGGCATAAAGTGGCCGCCAATCGGGCTGGCGCAGGCTGAAAAACGCCAGCGCCGCCGCCGCCAGCAGCGCGATGACCAGCAGCGCCGGACGCGCCTGCTGCACGGCCGGGCTGGCCCACAGGCTGCGGGCGCGGCCAGCGATGGGGGCCAACGCCGGCGGCATGGACAGGCCGGATGCGGCGGGCGCCTGGGCGGTGATGGCTGCGGCCTCGCTCATCAGCTCACAGCGGCATGTTCATCACGTCCTTGTAGGCACCGACGAGGCGGTTGCGCGCCTGCAAGGTGGCTTCAAAGGCGATGGCGGCTTTCTGGCGGGCGATCATCACGCTGGCGAGATCGTGGGTCTGCCCGGTTTCGTAACTGTTGGTGGCGGCGGTGGCCTGATCCTGAATGCTGGAAACGCTGCGCAACGCCTCGTTCAGCGCGGTGCCGAACTGCGGCTGTTCCGGCGCGCCCGGCGCACCGATGCCCATTGGACCCTTGGGCAGGCCCTGGGGTTGCCCAAAGCCCTGCAAGCCTTCGTTGCGCGCCAATATCTGCTGGCGCAGCTTCAGGATCGCCGACGTATCAACCGCAGCCAGCATCATTGCACCATGGCAGCCGCATCATGCCCACCCCGTTGCGCCGCCAATTTGTAGCGCAGCGTGCGTTCCGAAATGCCAAGCCGGCGGGCGGCGTCGCGGCGGCTGGCGCTGGTGGCGAGCGCGCGGGCGATGCTTTCCTGTTCGGCGAGGCGCATCTGGCCGGGCAACGGCAGCCCGATGCTGGAGGGTGGTGGCGGCATGCGCGTGTCGATCAGCAGGTGGCGGGCGCTGATATCGGGCCCGTCGCACAGCACCAGCGCGCGATCGAGCACATTGCCCAGTTCGCGCACATTGCCGGGCCAGGCGTGTGCCGCCAGCCGAGCGCGGGCGCAGGGGGTGAGCCACGGCACCAGGCCACATCCCACCGCGCGGTTCAGC
>NZ_JANPML010000020.1:0-3025 GCF_031422795.1 Sandarakinorhabdus sp. | reverse complement strand
GTGCCGGTGCTGGCGCATCTTGATGGCATCAACCATGTCTATGTCGATGCCAGCGCCGATGTCGGTCAGGCGGTGGCCATCGTGGTCAACTCCAAGCTGCGCCGCACGGCGGTGTGCGGGGCGATGGAGACGTTGCTGATCGATGCCGCCGCGCCGCATGCGCTCAAGCAGCAGCTGGTGACGGCGCTGCTCGATGGCGGCTGCGAAGTGCGCGGCGATGCGGCCGTGCAAACACTCGATACGCGCATCAAGCCGGCCGTGGCCGAAGACTGGGACACCGAATATATCGACGCCATCGCCAGTGTCGCCGAAGTGGCCGGCGTTGATGGCGCCATTGCCCACATCACCGCCCACGGCAGCCAGCACACCGAAAGCGTGGTGGCGCAAGACGCCGATGTGGCCGAGCGCTTCCTCAACCGCGTCGATGCCGCCATCGTGCTGCACAATGCCTCCACCCAGTTTGCCGATGGCGGCGAGTTCGGTTTCGGGGCGGAAATCGGCATCGCCACCGGCCGCCTGCACACACGTGGGCCCGTGGCGCTGGAAGGCCTGACCATTTTCAAGACGCTGGTGCGCGGCACCGGCCAGGTGCGGCCCTGATGGCGCGCATCGGCCTTTTGGGCGGCAGCTTCAATCCGGCGCACGCAGGCCATCGCCACATCAGCCTGGTGGCGATGGAGCAATTGCTGCTGGATGAAGTCTGGTGGCTGGTGTCGCCGCTCAATCCGCTGAAGGCCGCCACCGGCATGGCGCCGCTGGAAGTGCGGACAGCGCGGGCGCAGCGACTGGCGCGGCATCCGCGCATCAAGGTTTCGGCGCTGGAACAATCGTTGGGCACGCGCTTTGCCGTCGATACGGCGCGGGCGCTGAAACGACGCTGCCCGCACCATGATTTCGTGTGGATCGGCGGCGACGATATCCTGGCCGAACTGCACCGCTGGCGGCGCTGGCGGCAGTTTCTGCACCAGATTCCGCTGGCTGTGGTGCCGCGTCCCGGTGTGTCGCTGTTGCGCGCCCCGGCACTGAAGTGGGCCGGCTGGTCGTCGGCACCGCCTTGGCGCTGGACGGATGCGCCCTTGCCAGCGATAATAAAGCTCAAGTCCCGGCTGCGGCCGGAATCGGCGACTGCCATCAGGGCGGCCGATCCCGACTGGGCCACCACTGCACGCCCTGACGACTCAACGATCGAAGATAAAGGCACAAGCGTTTGACCAAGACTGACCGCGTGGACGAGCTTCACGCCATGATCATGAAGAGCCTGGATGATGATCAGGCCGTGGATCCCGTTTCCATCCCGCTTGCCGGCAAGACCAGCATCGCCGATTTCATGGTGATCGCCAGCGGTCGCAGCGGCCGCCAGGTGGCATCGATGGCGATGAAGATCGCCGACAAGATGAAATCCGATTTCCGCCGCAGCGCCCGCGTGCAGGGCCTGCCGGCCGCCGATTGGGTGCTGATCGATTGCGGGGACATCATTGTCCACCTGTTCCGGCCCGATGTGCGCGCCTTCTATAATCTGGAAAAAATGTGGGGCCTGGATGACGCGCCCAACCCGTCGCCGGCCTTCGCGCCGATCACCGGACCCGTGGTTGCAACCCCGCACTGAGCGGTGAAGCTGCACATCATCGCCCGTGGCCGTATCGGCCAATCGCCCGAAGCCGAACTGGTGCAGCGTTACGCCACGCGCTTGCGCGGGCGGCTGGTGGTGACCGAGATTGGCGACACCGCGCCCTGGCCGCTGTTCGGCATTCATCTTGGCCCTGGCCGCACGGTGGCGCTCGACGAACGGGGCCGCGATCTGCCTTCCAGCGATCTGGCGGCACAGCTTGCCCGCTGGCGCGATGATGGGTTCCGCGAAGTGCGTTTCCTGATTGGCGCTGCCGACGGCCATGATGCCGCCACCCGCGACAAGGCTGATCTGCTGCTCGGCTTTGGCCACGCCACCTGGCCGCACATGCTGGTGCGCGCCATGCTGGCCGAACAACTGTATCGCACCGCCGCCATCCTGGATGGCCACCCCTATCACCGCGAGTGACGGGCCATTCACTGGCCTGAAAGGCCGCAGGGAGTAGCAAGCTGTCCCACATCTGCTATCCTGGTCCTTCATTTGCTGTGAGTCTGCTGCCCGATGAGCCTGAAACAGAGCTGGAAGATCGCCTTGCCGCTGGCCGCCCTGGCGCTGGTGCCGGGCTATGCCGCCGTGCAGGCCGCCGCTGAAACCGATACCTACAAGGAACTCGATGCCTTGATGGACGTGTTCGAGCGGGTGCGCGTGACCTATGTGGACAAGGTGGACGACAAGACGCTGATCCGCGGCGCCATCAACGGCATGCTGGCCAGCCTTGATCCGCACTCCGGCTATCTTGATGGCCGCGATTACGCCAATCTGAAGCAGACGACCGACGGCGAATATAGCGGCCTCGGCCTCACCGTAACGTCGGAAGACGGCGCGGTGAAGGTGATTACCCCCACCGACGGCACGCCTGCCGCCAAGGCCGGCATCAAGGCCGGCGATTATGTCACGCACCTTGATGATGAGTTGATCTATGGCGGCACGCTCAACGAAGCAGTCGACAAGATGCGCGGCCCGGCTGGTACCAGGATCAAGCTGACCGTGGTGCGTCAGGGCGAGCCCAAGCCGCTGGAATTCACGCTTACCCGCGAAGTCGTGGTGATCAAGCCGGTGCGCTGGGAAACCCGCGACAATATCGGCCTCATCCGTATTTCCACCTTCAACAGCAAGACCGGCGAAGCCACCCGTGAGGCGGTAGAAGGCGTCAAGGCCAAGCTGGGCGCCGGCGTCGTCGGTTATGTCATCGATCTGCGCTCCAACCCCGGCGGCCTGCTCGATGAAGCCATCAAGGTGTCGGACGTGTTCCTCGACGCCGGTGAAGTCGTGTCGGAACGCCGCCGCGCCAAGAACGATGTTGATCGCTATTTCGCCAAGGCCGGCGATGTGACCGACGGCAAGCCGGTGGTGGTGCTGGTCGATGAAGGCACGGCGTCTGCCGCTGAAATCGTCGCC
>NZ_JANPML010000019.1:0-1657 GCF_031422795.1 Sandarakinorhabdus sp. | reverse complement strand
GGGCGGACTGATGGGGGCGCGCGGGCTCGCGCTAACTGATCCCGTCTCCCCTGGGGGGTGAGGGCGAGAGACGCCGAAGGGGGCCCGGGGTGCGGGGTTGCTCCCGCGGCCGCAGCTTGAACCCCTCACCCCGGGCCGCCTTCGGCGTCTCTCGCCCTCTCCCGCAAGGGGAGAGGGGATCAGTTCGCGCGATCCCGCGCGCCCACTTCAGTCCGCCCGATCCCGGGCGCGGGTATAGCTGCCGATCACCTTCACCCAGTTGGTGAAGAACGCCAGTTCCTCCATCGCGCGTGCAACCGGCGGTTCGGCTGGCGAACCTTCGATCTCGGCATAGAATTCGGCCTGTGCGAACGAGCCATCGCGCAGATAACTCTCCAGCTTGGTGATGTTGACGCCATTGGTGGCGAAACCGCCCAGCGCCTTGAACAGCGCCGCCGGCACCGAACGCACTTCGAAATTGAAACTGGTCATCGCCGGCAGGCCCAACGGCGGCGGCACCGCCTCCCGGCTGAGCACGACAAAGCGCGTGGTGTTGTGATCGGCATCCTCAACGCCTTCGGCCAGGATGTTCAGCCCATAAAGTTCACCCGCCAGCCGGCTGGCAATCGCGCCCATCGCCGGATTTCCTTCACCGGCAGCCGCCGCCGCCGCAGAGGCCGTGTCGAAAAACTGCACCGGCGCCAGACCCCAGGCGCGCAAATGGCGGCGCACCTGGCCCAACGCCTGCGGGTGGCTCTTCACTTCGCGCAGGGCCGCCTTGTCGCCCACACCCAACAGGCAATGCCGCACGCGCACGAAATGTTCCCCAACGATCGACAGGCCGGATTCGGGCAGCAGGAAATGGATATCCGCCACCCGGCCATGCTGGCTGTTTTCGATCGGAATCATCGCCACCCCGGCGCGGCCGGCCTGCACGGCTTCGATGGCGTCTTCGAAACTCGGGCACGGCAGCGGCAGCCGATCCGGGAACGCCTCCCGCACCGCCTGGTGACTATAGGCGCCCGGCGCACCCTGAAAGGCCACGGCCTGTTCGGGCGTGGCAGCGGCGATGCTGACCATGCGATCAACCAGTGTTTGGGCCAGAGGCGGATAGCTGCTCGTCATCGCCGTTCGATATGATAGTGCGCTGCAACAAGCAAATGCTTGCGGGCCTGCGCGATATTGCCTAATCGCAGCGGCAGGAAGGCGCAGGGCCATCACCCCGCGCGCGCAACGGAGCTTCGACGTGGACAGCTTTGAGTGGAACAAGATCTTCGGTGGCATCCTCGCTGGCCTGGTGGCCGTGCTCGGCGTGTCGATCATCAGCGACATGATGTTTGCCCGCCACCTGCCGGAAAAGCCCGGCTATGAAGTCGCTGGCGCTGAAGAAGCGCCCGCCGCCGGCGCTGCTGCCGCCGAAGCTGAAAAGCCGGCGGCCTTCTATCTGGCCAGCGCCGATGTCGCCAAGGGCGAAGCGGTGTTCAAGAAATGCGCCGCCTGCCACAATGCAGCAGCCGGCGGTGCCAATGGCACGGGCCCCAATCTGCACGGCGTCGTTGGCAGCCCGATCGCGGCCAAGGCCGGCTTCAGCTATTCTGAAGCCCTGGGCGGCATGAAGGGCAAGAACTGGGATTGGGACAATCTGTGGGGCTGGCTGAAAAGCCCGAAGGCCTTCATG
>NZ_JANPML010000018.1:0-20565 GCF_031422795.1 Sandarakinorhabdus sp. | reverse complement strand
CCGCGCGCGATCAGCGCCCGCGCTGCCGCGATGCCGGCAGCGCCGGCGCCGATGACCAGGACGTCGGGTTGCGTTGGCAGGACGGTGACTTGGTTCCTCACGAAAGGGGTCTTGCTTGATCGGCCATCACGCTTCGTGGGTACCACAGGTGAGGCCCGATCCGAAACGTCCCGCCCTTTTGTGCCATCGCGGCGGCAAACCTGCGCCATAGCGTCAGAGCATGGAGATGATGCAACAATGCGAATTCCACGAAGGGCCGATATGGCGGAGAGCATAATCATCCCGCCGATACCCGGCTTTATGGAGATCGATTGATGTTCACGCGCGCACTTCTTCTCGCCATTGCCCTGACGGGCGCCATCACCACCGCGAGCGCGGCGCAGGCTGCCCCCCCGGCGAGCATGCCGATGGTGCACGCCGACGGGGTGGTGCGTATTCGCAGCAGCCACGGTTTCGAAGACACCGTGACCCGCCTCAAGGCGGCGATTGCCGCCAAGGGCGTGCGCTTCTTCGACGCCATCGATCAGCAGGCCTTGGGCCGTGAGGCCAACCTTCCAATCGGCAAATCGACGATCGTGCGCTTTGGCAATCCGCCGCTGGGTGTCCAGTTCCTGCAAGCCAACCGCTATGCCGGGCTCGACTGGCCGGTGCGCATGCTGGTTGTCGAGGAAGCCGATGGCAGTGTCTCGCTCGCCTGGACCGATTTCCAGTTCATGGCCAAGCGTTACGGCATCACCACAAAAGACGCGCAGTTCAAGATGGCGGCCGATGTCGCCGGCGCCATTGCTGCCGACGCTGCCAAATAAGTGATCACCATGCCCGTCGCGTTGCTGAGTCTGGCCTTTCTTGTCGCTGCAGTGTGCGCTGCAGTGATGGGCTATGCGATCCAGCGCGGCGCGACCTGCATGGTTGCCGCCGTCGATGAAGTGCTGACCAAACGCCGCGCAGATCGCTTCATCGGCTTGGCTGAGGCTGCGGTCTGGGTGGCCGGCGGTGTGTTGGCCTGGGCGGCGCTGGGCGGACAGGCCATGCTGCCCATCGGCTATCCGGCGACGCTGGCCACCGTGGCGGGCGGGCTGCTGCTGGGGTTCGGCGCGCTGGTGACCCGCGCCTGTGTGTTCGGCGCGATCGCGAAATTCGGCTCCGGTGACTGGGTCTATGTCTTGACTCCGATCGGTTTTTACATCGGCTGCGCGACGATCTGGCCGCTGCTCGGCAAATTCCCCGAAAAGCATGTCGCCTCGCCGCTGTTCGAGGCGCAATGGTTGCTGGTGCCCTTTGCACTCTTTGCGGCATGGCGTCTGTTTGAGGCGCTGCGTGCCGCCCGTGCCGGCGCGCTTGCCGCCCATATCTGGACTCCGCACCGCGCCACGGCGGTGATCGGCATCGTCTTTGTCATCTCGCTGATTGCCATCGGACCCTGGGCCTACACCTACGCCCTGCTGATGCTGGCGCAGGGCAAGACCACAGGCATCCTGGTCAAGGTCATGCTGCTGTTCTCGCTCTTTGCCGGCGCCCTGCTCGGCGGGTGGACGGCGGGGCTGTTGAAGCGGCGCATGCCGACGCGTGAAGCTGCAATCCGCTGCCTTGGCGGCGGCATCCTGATGGGGTGGGGCAGCCTGCTCATCCCCGGCGGCAATGACGAGTTGCTGCTGGTCGGGCTGCCGCTTCTGCAGCCCTATGCCTGGTTGGCGGTCGCCAGCATGGCTGCTGCCATTGCGCTGGGCCAGAGCGTCGAGCGCCGGCTGGCTGCGCGCTAGCCGACCCTGCGCAATTGCGGTAGAACCGCCCCGTTCGCGAACGGGGAGAGCGGCACTTATGGAAATGCAACAGGTCCGTTACTTCCTGTCGGTCGCGCGGACGCTCAATTTCACTCGCGCCGCCGAAGACTGCAATGTGACCCAGCCCGCCCTGACCAGGGCGATCAAACAGCTTGAGGACGAACTTGGCGGCGAGCTGATCCGCCGCGAAGGGCGGTTGAGCCATCTGACCGATCTTGGCAACCGCATGCTGCCATTGCTGCAACAATGTTTCGACGCCGCGCTGGCGGCGAAATCGGTCGCGGCAAAGGTGAAGAAGGGCGAAGTGCCGACCCTGACACTGGCGGTGTCGCGGAGCCTGGATCTTGCGTATCTGATGCGAGCGCTGCGCGAGATGCACCGCAGCTTTGCCGGCTTCCAGTTGAAACTGCGCCGCGGCACCGGCGCGCAAATTGCCGCCATGCTCAAGAACGGCGAGGTCGAGCTGGCGATCGGCGGGCCGATGGGCGAAAGCTGGGAGCGGCTGGAGACCTGGCCGATGTTTTCCGAAGCCTTTGACCTGGTCGTTGGGGTCGATCACCCGCTGGCGATGCGCAACGATCTTGATCTGAATGTGGAGCTGATCCGCGACCAGCGCTTCCTTGTCCAGGCCGGTACCGATATCGCCGAGTTCGAAACCGAACGTCTGTGCGCGGCCGGAATCACGCTCGACAATGCCCACGAAGTCGATTCTGACCGCGATCTCGAAGCCTTGGTGATCGCCGAATTCGGTGTCGCGATCATGCCGGCAAGCGCGATGAACGCGGTGCGTATCCGTCACCTCAGCTGTTCGGGGCTCGATCTGCGGCGCACGGTGGCCATCTATTCGGTCGCTGGTCGTGCCCGGTCGCGGGAAGCATCGGCGCTGCTCACTCTGGTGCGCTCGGCCGACTGGTCAAGCCGGCTGACTGCTGACACGGCCGAGCACGTCTAGCACAGCGTCGAGCTCCATGCGGCGGCGATAGTCGGGATCGACATGGCGGGCGATGACCCGCCCGTCGGTCCCGACGATGAACACCGCGGGGATCGGCATGATCCAGCCATCGCTGCCTTGATACTCGGGGATATCGAGGCCGCTGCTGGCGATCAGCCGCGCCATGGCATCATCAACCCAGACCGCGAGATTGAGCGACAGCGCATAGCCGCTGCCAACGTCACTCAGGAACGGGAACACTGCCCCCGCATCGGCCCGCAGCGCCCTGGTATATTGCTGCCGCTCGGGGGAGATCGCCACGATCGCGTGCGGCGCCAGCCGGGCCTCGATTGCCGCCATTCCAGCCATGGTCAGCCGACAATAGGGGCACCAGTGGCCGCGATGAAACACCAGCACAGCCGGGCCGCTGGCAAGCAAGTGCTGGAGGGTGACCATCCGACCGTCCTGATCGGGCAGCATAAAATCGGGCATGATATCACCAACCTGCGGCGCGCTCGCCCCGGCACCGACGCTTTCGAGCCGCGATACAAAGCGATCGACGGCGTCGGCATAAACTGGGGACAGGTCGCGAACACGGTCGGCAAGCCGCCGCAGTCGGTCACCAAGCGGCACGTCAATGCGTCGCGAATCCTCGACTTCGGCAACGAGCGCAGCGATCAGGGGATTGGACATGCGCATGCTCCTCGTTCGCAAACCCTAGCATGATGCACCGGCGCGTGCACCCGCGTGCCGGTCAATCCGCTGCAGCGGTGTGGACCAGTTTCCCGGCGCAGGCTTCGTGGAGCACAAAGCCTTCGGTCGGATCGACCTCGTCGCGCCAGGGGGCTTTTTCCAGCGTTTCGCAGGTGTGGCGATAGCCGGCCTCCCAACGCTGGCGGATCCCTTCGCGGCTGAAATCGACGTCCTTGGCCTGATCTTCATGATCGAGTGCCGGCGCAAGCAGGCGAATGACATGCATCCGCGTCGTGCAGCCATAGCCGGTAAGGCCGCGTTGCTTCAGACTGGCGCGCGCCTCATCGGGTAGCAGCGCCGACATTTCGGCGATGATGTGGCGCAGCTTGTGCAACTGCCGTTGGCGCTTGATGTGCGAGGCGGCGCGGCTGGAGTATTGCACATCCTTCAGGCGGTTCATCACATCGCCGATGGTCTGCGGCTCGTCGCCATGCGGGTTCCACAAGTGCACGGCGAACACCATGCCGTTCTTGCGGGGATTGTCGTCGAACACCACTTCGACCGGGGTATTCGACAGGATGCCGCCATCCCAGAACAGGTCCTCGCCGATCCGAACGGCTGGAAACGCTGGTGGCAGCGCGCCCGACGCCATGATGTGGCGCAGGTCGAGGGTCATGTCGCGGCTGTCGAAATAGGTCATCTCGCTGGTCCGCACATTCGATGCGCCAACGGTAAGGCGGATGGGGCCGGTGTTGATCTGGTTGAAGTCGACCAGGTCAGCGAGCGTTTCGGCCAGCGGGGTAACCGAATAATAGCCGGCGTTTTCCGCACCAAGCGAAGCCTTGGCGTTCATGAAAGCCGGCGTGTTGGGACGGTAAAAATTCGGCACGCCGCTGGTGATCGCCATCATGTTGCGCGCTGTCGCCGCAAATATGGCGGGAATGAACGAGTCGATTGTGCGGCCATGTTCGATCCGCTTCCAGAATTCGCTCAAGCGGCCGAGCGCTGAAGACGCGCAGCCCCCGGCGATCAGCGCCGCATTGATCGCGCCGATCGACGTGCCGACGACCCAATCGGGCGCGATTCCAGCTTCGGCGAGCGCCTGATAAACGCCGACCTGGTAGGCGCCGAGCGCGCCGCCGCCCTGAAGCACCAGGACGATCTGGCCGTAACTTGCGATCTCGTCGTGAAGGGTTTTCATGGTTTTTTCCTATTCGGCGGGTTGAAGGGAAGGCGTGATGGAGATTTCGCCGGGGATTTCGGCGGGGATTTCGCCGGTGATGATCCGCGCATGGCGGGCAAAGGTCAGGTAGTTCCAGAACAGGCTCATCCCGACGGCGAACCGATTGCGAAAGCCGACAAGAAAAAACACATGGGCGACCGACCACAACACCCAGGCCGAAAAACCGGTGACGTGTACGCGGCCGAAATCGATGACGGCGTTGCTGCGGCCGATGGTGGCGAGATTGCCGAAGTGGCGGTAGCGAAACGGCTTGGGCGCCTGACCGGTCAACGCCGCCTTTATGATCCGAGCGACATGTTGGCCCTGTTGTTTCGCCACCGGCGCAATGCCGGGTAGCGCGCGGCCATCCGGCCCCTTGCACGCGGCGGTGTCGCCGATGACGAAGATGTTTTCGCAACCCTCAACGCCGAGGTCCGACCCGATGATGGTGCGCCCGGCGGCGTCCGCGCCGATGCCTAGCCACTCTGCCGCGGGCGAGGCGCGAACCCCCGCTGCCCAGATGGCGGTGTGCGTCGGAACCGCGACGCCGGCAATTTCGACATGGTCATGGGCAATATTCGTCACCGGCGCGTTCAGGCGGACTTCGACACCCAACTGCTCGATGGCGTCCCGGGCTGCCGCCGACAAGGCGTCGGGAAAGGCTGTAAGCAAGCGTGGGCCGGCATCGACGAGTATGACCCGCGAGCAGTGCGGTGTGATGCTGCGAAAGTCGCGTGACACCGATTGATGCGCCAACTCGGCAATGGCGCCGGCCATCTCGACGCCGGTCGGGCCGCCACCGATGACCACAAAGGTCAGCAACGCCCTGCGGCGGTCGGGGTCGGTCTCGGTCTCGGCGCGCTCGAGGGCCAGCAGCACCTTGCGGCGAACCGCGGTGGCATCGTCGATCGTTTTCAATCCGGGCGCATGCATCGCCCATTCGTCGTGCCCGAAATAGCTGTGGCGCGCGCCCGTGGCGATGATCAGCCAGTCATAGGCCACAGCCCGGCCGCTGCCGAGTTCGACCTGCCTGGCGGCCTTATCGACGCCGGTGACTTCGTCGAGCAGCACGCGGACGTTGGACTGGTCACTGACGATGGCGCGGATCGGCCCGGCGATGTCGGCAGGGGACAGGGCCGCGGTTGCCACCTGGTACAGCAGCGGCTGAAACAGATGGTGGTTGCGCTGGTCGATCAGGGTCACATCAACGGCGGCCCGCGCCAGCGCCCTGGTCGCTGCAAGCCCGCCAAAGCCCGCGCCAACGATGACCACATGTGGGCGAATGTCCGTCACTGGACCGTCCAGCCGCCGTCGGCGCGCAACGCCAAATCCGATGACGCTGTGATCGATCCGGGGACCCGACCGGCAAGCTGGGCGGCAGCCGCGGTGTTCATCATTGGCATGGCGGATGATCTCCAAAAAGCGATGCCGGCGGTTTCGGCGCTTATTGGTCCGGGCTGAAATGCCATTTGGGTATCGTTTCCATGCCGATATCCAATTGGGCGCGCCCGCGATCCGAGCCTAATCAATCCCAGCGTCAGGGCAATGGTTCGCCAAATCCTGGCCGTTCACCCCTACACAAAGGATCGACCTCATGACGTTTCCGACCTTCCGCCTGTCAGCACTCGCTCTGCTTGCCGCGACTGCCTTTGCTTCGCCCGTGCTCGCCGGCCAGTGCCCCGCCGGCCAATCGGCTGCCAACCCGCTGACGGCAGCTCCGATGAGCCCCAAGGGCGTCACCGACACCCTCATCGGTTCGGTCGATCTCGCCAAGGAAATCATGGTGGCCGATCGTCATCTGCGCACGCGTCGTCTCGTGGTGCAGCCGGGCGGCATCGTCCCCATGCACAGCCATGTCGATCGCCCGGCGCTGATCTACACCGTCAGCGGCACGATCATGGAATATCGCAGCGATTGCGCCGTGCCGATCACCCACAAGGGTGGCGAAATCTCGCGTGAAGCCGATGGCATTTCGCACTATTGGATCAACAAGGGCAAGGTGCCGGTCGTGCTCCTTTCGTCCGATGTGCATCACGGCATGTAACCTGCGCGCCAACGGTGCAGCGGTAGAATGCAAGAACCCCGTTCCCATCAGGAGCGGGGTTCTTTGACACAAGCCGCTCGCCTTGCCGCTTTGACCAGGTGCGGATGCATTTGAAGCCTGCCGGTAACCAAAGCGCTGCGCTTATCGAATCTATGCACAACCGGCATTTCACGCCGCCAGCGCCCGGGGGCATTGAGGGGGACAGAAGCCGGTGTCCTCACATCCCCGGGGCACCGGCTTCACCACGGTCCAACAAGGGATAACCCATGAACATCAAGACGATCATCGTGGCCGCCAGCATTGCCATTGCCGCGGTTGCGGTTCCGGCCGCAGCCAAGCCGGCGCCGGTCTATACCGGCACCTTCAGCAACCTCGCGCTGTCGGGCTATGATCCTGTTGCCTATTTCACCCAGGGCAAGCCGGTGAAGGGATTGAAGCAGTTCACCACCCGCTACAATGGCGCCGATTGGCAGTTCGCCAGCGCCGCCGATCTCGCGGCGTTCAAGGCCAATCCAGCCAAATATGCACCGCAATATGGCGGCCATTGTGCCTGGGCGGTGAGCCAGGGTTACACCGCTTCGGGTGATCCGCAGGTCTGGAAGATCGTGGGCGACAAGCTTTACGTCAACTATAACGCCGAAGTTGGCGAAAAATGGTCAAAGAGTATTCCCGATTTCATCAAGAGCGGGAATGCCAATTGGGCCAAGATGTCTGCCAAGTAAATTGGCGCTGGTTTGATAGAGGAATGACTGTTATGAACATGATCCGCAAATATCAATTCGTTTTCGTGATCTTTATCGCGTTCGTGTTCATACAGTCTCTCTTCTTCAAATTCACCAACTCGCCCGAAACGCAGTATATCTTCGGAACGCTCGACAAGTGGGCAGCGGGCTTTGGCTTTGGTGGCGTTTTCGCTGCTGATGGCATTTTCTCCCAATATGTCATTGGCACGTTCGAGTTGATCGCGGGCATTGCCCTGCTCGCCAGCCTGGTCCCGGCACTGCGCGCCATTCGCCCCTGGGCCGCACTGCTCGCGCTCTGCGTCATATCCGGGGCGATCTTCTTCCACCTCTTTACCCCGCTCGGAATCTCGGTCGTCAATACCGACGGCACCCGGGACGGCGGCGAGCTTTTCGCGCTGGCTTGCGGTGTCTGGGTGTCGGCGGCGGTCCTGATCGCCCTCAACCGCGACCGGCTGCCGTTCATCGGCCGCAGCGCTGCCGTTTGAACCTTTGGCCGGGAGAGTTTGACATGGACAATTTCCTCGCCGATCTGCTGGCCGCCCAGATGCTTGGCCCTGCCGCGCTGTTTTTTGCCCTCGTCGTTGCAACCTTCGTCCTTGAAGATGTTGCAACGGTTGCCGCCGGCCTGCTCGCCGGCCAGAGGGTGATTGATCCGGCGACTGCAATCACCGCAGTCGTGGTGGGCACGGTCGTTGGCGATCTCGCGCTTTACGGCGTCGGGCGCTGGCTCGGCGGCACGCGGCTTGCAGCACGCCTGCGCGCCCGCGGTTCCGGCGGGGTCGAGGCCCAGCTGCGCCGCCGCGGTCTGCTCGCTGTTGCCGCTGCGCGCTTCATTCCCGGCAGCCGCTTGCCAGTGTTTTTCGCCAGCGGCGTTGTTGCGCTCCCCGTCGTCGCGCTCACCACAACAATCGTCATCACGACGTTGATATGGACCCCGGCGCTGTTCTTTGCGAGCAGCCAGGCCGGCGGGACGGTGCTGGCAGCGCTCACGCCTGCGACGATCGCGTTGGCCGCCAGCCTGCTCGCACTGGTGTTCTTTGCACCGCGGCTGGTGACCCGGTTGCGCACCGCGCGCGCCGTCGCTGCCTGAAACCAGGCACGATGATGAAACGCGCCAACAAGCTGTTCCTGACCACCGATGACGCCAGCGTCGTGGCAGCCGTTGATGCGGTCGATGCGGCGCTGCTGCGCTATGGCAAGGATGTCGCCGATTATCTGAAGAGCCCCGGCCCGACGAGCGACTGCGCCTATGCGCTGGCGACGGCGGCCGCGATCCACCTGTTCGCGCTGACCGCCCCCGGGCGGGCGCTGGCGCTGCCATTGATTGTTGCCGCAGAGCGGCTGGCGCCGGCTGCCACACCCCATGAGCAGGCCTATGTCGCCGGCATCGGCGCCTGGTGGCGAGGCAATCTGGGCGAAGCGATTGCCGCCCATGTCGAAATCGCCCGCCGCTGGCCCCGCGACTTGTTGTCGGCCAAGATACTGCAGTTCCACCAGCTCAATACCGGCGATTTCGGCGGCATGCTCACCGCGCTCGATGGCATCGTCCGCGCTCAGCCAGACAACGGCTTCGTCCATGGCATGCGGGCTTTCGCGCTCGAACAGGCCGGCGATCTGCGCGCCGCCGAGCATGCGGGGCGCAAGGCGATGGCGATGGGTGATGACCCATGGGCGCACCACGCCGTGGCCCATGTGCTTGATACCGAGGGCCGCGCCCGCGAAGGCCGCGCCTGGGCCGAACGCTTTGGCGATCGCTGGGCCGGCTGCTCGTCGTTCCTGTATACCCATAACTGGTGGCACGCGGCGCTGTTCGAGTTGCAGCTTGGCGATCATGATGCTGCGCTCGACCTGTTCGATCGGCGGATCTGGGGCGTTCGCTGCGACAGCGTCCAGGATCAGGTCAATGCTGTCTCGCTGCTTGCCCGCCTCGAAGTCGCGGGCGTGCGCACCGGCGAGCGCTGGGCTGCGATGGCGCCGCACCTCGAACAACGGATTGCCGACCGCGCCAACCCCTTTGTCGATCTGCACCTCGCTTATGGCCTGGCGCGCGCCGGCGCCGACGGCGCGGTAACGCTGCTGCTGAACGGGCTCGCAGCGCAGGCGCGCAGCGGTTCGCGGAACGATATTGCTGCCGCCCGCGCCGCGACCGGCATGGTGGCGCATGCGCGGCGCCACTATGCCGCCGCCGCCGACGATATCGATGCGGCGCTGGGCGATGCCATCGGCTTTGGCGGCAGCCATACGCAGCGCCGCCTGCTCGATATCCTCGCCGCCGATGCGCGCGACAGAGCAAGCGACTGGGGTCGTGTCATTGCGGGACCCTGGGCGACGTGTGCGCCGCAACCGGCCAATGGCTTGTCATGCGCGCGTTAGGCGTTGCCCTCGCGGCATTGCTCGCCGGTTGCGGCGGCCCGCAAGCCCCTGCCGATGCCGATCTGGCGCGCGCTGGCATTGACCGGTCCAGCTACACGGCGCCCGGCGGGCTGCGCGTCAGCCTCTTGTCGCAACGGGCCGCCGATGGTCGCCGCGTCATCTTCATCCATGGCACGCCTGGCAGCGCGGCTGCATGGGCGCACTATCTGCGGTTACCACTGCCGGGCACCGAGGCGGTGGCGATCGATCGCCCCGGTTTCGGCCTGACGCTGCCGCCCGGCGCCATGGTCGCGCTCAAGGCGCAGGCGGCGGCAATCGCACCCCTGCTCGTCGAGCGCGGCGGCAAATGGCCGGTGCTGGTCGGTCATTCGCTCGGCGGGCCAATTGCTGCACAGGTTGCGGTGGACAATCCGGGGCGGGTGGGCGCGCTCCTGATCCTGGCAGGGTCGTTCGATCCGGCGCTGGAAAAGATCAACCCGATGCAGCCCGTCGGCGAATGGCGGATGATCCGCGCGCTGCTGCCGGCGAACCTGCGCAACGCCAACCGCGAATTGCTCGGCCTCAAGCCCGAACTGGCAGCGCTTGCACCGCGCCTTTCCGGGTTGCGCTGCCGCATCAGCATCATTCACGGCACCAAGGACGATCTGGTACCCTACGCCAACGTCGCTTTTCTGCGGGCGCATCTGACGGGCGCGGCGGCGGTCGATGTGACAACGCTCAAGGGCCAGAATCATTTCATCGTCTGGAACGAAGAAACGCGCGTCCGCGCCGCGCTCGCCGCGTTGCTGGCCGCATCATCGCCGGCATGTTGAAGATGGCCTGGCCTGTCCCGCATCGCGGCATGCCGCCGCTGGCCCCGGCGCCGGCGCTGTCGTTCTTCGAATTCTGGCCGGGCTGGCTGTTCTATCTGCCGGTCTGGCTCTGGGCGCTGTGCCTGTCGCTGCGCCACCGCGGCGTTCGGCTGCCGCTTGTCGCCAACCCGCTGTTCCCGGCAGGCGGCCTGTTCGGCGAGGTCAAGTCCGATATCCTCGACCAAATGCGTGGCGGCGCAAGCGCCTGGGTTGCGCCCTATGTAAAGATCGATCGCGGCACCGGTTCGTGCCAGTCCGTTGCCACCATGGCGCTAGCACAGGCGCAGGCGTCAGGGCTCGACTTCCCGCTCGTCGCCAAGCCCGAACTCGGCTGCCGCGGCGCCGGCGTCCGCCCGGTCCGCGACCTCGGCGAACTGACGGCCTATGTTGCCGGCTTTCCGCCTGGCGAGGCCTTTCTCCTGCAGGCGCTGATCGATGTCGAGGGCGAGGCGGGCGTCTTTTATGTCCGGGAGCCCGGACAGACGCGCGGCGAGATCATTTCGTTAACGCTCAAATATTTCCCGCATGTCGTCGGGGATGGTCGCCGCAGCCTCGAACAGCTGATCCTGGACGATCCGCGCGCCGGCCAGCTCAGCCACCTCTATCTCGGCCGCCATGCCGCGCGTCTGTCCGACGTCCTCGCGCCCGGCGAGCCCTTTCGTCTGGCCTTTGCCGGCAGCCACAGTCGTGGCGCCATCTTTCGCGACGGTAGCCACCTTGTCACCGAACCGATGCGGGCACGCTTCGACGCCATTGCACAAAGCGTCCCGGAATTCTGGTTCGGACGTTTCGACGTACGCTTTGAAGACTTTGCCGAACTGCAGGCCGGCCGCGGCTTCAGCATCGTCGAATGCAATGGCGCAGGCTCTGAATCGACCCATATCTGGGACAGTCGAACAACCTTGCGTGCCGCCTATGCGGCGCTGTTCCGGCAATATGCGCTGCTGTGGCGGATCGGTGCTGCCAATCGCGCCCGCGGTTTCCGGCCCGAGGGCTGGCGCGCGTTCCTGGCGCGGCGGCGCCGCGAACTCGACGCCACGCCGGCCTATCCGGCAACGGCGTGATGATGGTGCCGGGTGCACCGCCGGGAATGACCGCCGCCAATTGGCGCTCGCACCCGCATGCGCCATGGGCGATTCGCAACATCGCCCGCTTCCTGCCGGTTGCGCGGATTGGCTGCTGCGAATGGCAGCTTCCGGGGAATGCGTGGGAGTTCGGGAAAGACCGATATGAGGGCGCAAACCCGACATGCGGTAACTGGACTTCTCGTCCCGAAAGAGCGTTGCTCAAACTGTGAGTTGCGCCAGCGATTGGCGCCGAACACCGCCTCAGATCCGAATTTCTGAGGCTTCAGCTCCTGGGAGCGCCGGCACGTTGGAGGCCATGGCGAAAGGAGAAGGTCAGGGGTATCGGGTTTCAGCAGACAATCCGCCAATCATGCTATCGCCAAGGAGCGGCAGCTTCGTTTCAGACCTGGTCCTTCAGGCTGGCAGGTGCCTGCCTGAAGACAACGTCAGGTGTCAGGACAGTCTCGCAGTCACTGTAACGGCCGATATGAGGGCGCAAAATCGACATCCGGTGACTAGACTTCTCGTCCCGAAAGAGCGTTGCTCAGACGGTGAGTCGCGTCATCGTTTGGCGCCGAACACCGCCTCAGACCGGAAATTCTGAGGCTTCGGCTCGTGGGACTGCCGGCACATTGGGTGCCCGCTCCCTTGGAGCCATAATCATGACCCATCTCAACGATCCGCACACCGGCGAAGCAGTAGGTAAATCCGAAAACAGGCTGCAACGCAATGGCCGCGGGCAGCATCGCAAACCGGCCATTCCCACCAAGTCAGCGCAGATGTCGAAGTTGCTCCGACGCCCTCGCGGTGCGACCATTACCGAGCTCTGCGCAGCCACCAAATGGCAACCCCACAGCGTTCGCGCGCTGCTCTCAGGTATGCGCAAGAAAGGTGCCAGGCTCGTTCGAGAGACTCGCAAGTCAGGCGAAGGCAGCTATCGGATCGTGGTGGCCGATGTCGCAACGGATGAGGCTGTCGCTATCGCCGCCGCGACCCAGGCAGCCTGATCATGGCAGACATCAGCGATCAACTGGCGGCTCTTGCAGCCATGTCTCCCGCCCAGCTTCGTGCCGAATGGCGCCGCGTCTATCGGACTACTCCCCCGCGACTGACCCCCGATCTACTGCTGCGCGGCATTGCATTTCGGCTTCAGGAGAGGGCTCTCGGAGGGCTCTCAGCGGCCTCTGGGAGCCTGCTCGATCGGTCAGCACGGCAACTCGAACGGTCCGAAAGAGCCGAGCCTGGAATCGGGCCCCAACAACGCTTGAAACCCGGCACCAGGTTGGTGCGAAGCTGGAACGGCAAAACCTACAGCGTGCTGGTGACCGACGATGGGTTCCTATTGGATGGTCAGCAGTTCAGTTCCCTGACGCAGGTCGCTGCAGCGATTACCGGCGCGCATAGGTCGGGCCCGCGGTTCTTCGGTGTCCGTGCGGTTCGCACCACGACAGGGGCCGCCGCATCATCGGCGCGACGGGCAGCATCGCGGGCGTCATTATCATGACGCCAAGCAAGGCCATCCGTTGCGCCATCTACACCCGCAAGTCGACTGAGGAGGGATTGGAACAGGCCTTCAACAGCCTCGATGCCCAACGTGAGGCTTGCGCCGCCTATGTTACAAGCCAGCGTCACGAAGGCTGGGTTCTCTCGCCGGAACTCTATGATGATGGCGGGTTCTCGGGT
Source organism: Sandarakinorhabdus sp. (assembly GCF_031422795.1). Taxonomy (GTDB): domain Bacteria; phylum Pseudomonadota; class Alphaproteobacteria; order Sphingomonadales; family Sphingomonadaceae; genus Sandarakinorhabdus. The sequence continues at coordinate 7,177 of NZ_JANPML010000018.1, read as the reverse complement.
GGCAACATGAACCGACCCGGCCTTGCCCAGCTGATGGCGGAGGTTGAGGCCGGGCGCATCGATGTCATCGTCGTCTACAAGGTAGATCGGCTGACCCGCAGCCTTGCTGATTTTGCGAAGATTGTGGAGGTTCTGGATAAGGCGGGGGCCAGCTTCGTATCGGTCACCCAGTCGTTCAACACGACCACCAGCATGGGCCGACTGACGCTCAACGTCCTCCTGTCTTTCGCCCAATTCGAGCGCGAGGTCACCGGCGAGCGCATCCGCGACAAGATTGCGGCATCGAAGCGCAAAGGTATGTGGATGGGAGGACCAGTGCCACTCGGATACGATGTCCAGGACCGCAAGCTGGTCGTAAACCAGACCGAAGCGGCGACGGTCAGATTGATCTTCTACCGATACCTTCAGCTAGGTTCGGTCGTCGCGACGGTTGAATCGCTTGAGCGCGATGGTGTGAAAACCAAGCTGTTTGCGGGCCAGGGCAAGAAGCGGCGGGGTGGAATTGCTTGGACGCACGGCGGGCTCGCGCATTTGCTGGTCAACCGGATTTACATCGGCCAGATACGTCACAAGAATGAGCACTTCCCGGGCGAGCATGACGCGATCATCGCCCCAGAAGTGTGGGATGCCGTGCAGGCACAACTTGAAGGCAACGGCGTCACGCGAAAGCACGACCAGATCCTGCGCCATGCCAACCTCCTCGGCGGGCTACTGTTCGATGGCCTTGGCCGACGGATGAAATCTAACCAGGCAGCCAAGGGCGCGAAGCGATACCATTACTACGTAACTGCGGTGGACGCGGTGATGAAGGTGCATGGCGCGGCGTGGCGAGTTCCGGCTCATGACACGGAGACACTGGTCATCAATCGCCTGCACGAATTCCTTCGTGACCGTCAGGCCGTTCAGCAGGCTGTCGCAGCGACCACCAATCCTGATGCCAGGGCGCTGGAAGCAATCTTTTCAAAAGCGCAGTCCCTGTCGGCCGAACTTTCGGCATCCCCGTTAACGTTCCGCAGCATCGTGCGCCGCGTCGATCTGAGGGACGATAATGTTGATGTCGCGATCAATTTACGGCCGATTCTACCAACGACAGGCGATCTGTCGGTCAGCGTTGCCAGCACTGATGAAGCCGAAGCGGTGAGCCACATGCTGTCAGCCCCCATCGTGAAGCTGCGCAGAGGACCGGAGGTCCGACTGGTCATTGCCGAGCCGCAAAGCAGCGAGCAGACAGCGGCTGACCCGGCGCTGATCCGCTTGCTGGCTTCAGCGCGTGCCGCAAACGCTGCGATGCACGCAGCCAAGGACCAATGCGTTGCTGAGGCTGCGAAAGTTCAAGGCTACACCAACAACTACTTCACCTTGCTGCTGCGCCTGGCAACCTTGGCGCCATCCATCGTCCAGGCGATCATCGAGGGGCGCCAGCCGCCGTCACTCACTCGGCAGCGTCTTGCCAAAATCACGAACCTGCCGCTCGATTGGAATGAGCAGCGCCGCATGCTCGGATTCGCCTAGAGCTACGGTCGGCGGCTCGACGCGAACGGCGTCCCGCCCGCATCGTTTTACCATCGCATCTGACGACTGCTTATTGGGGCCTCAGAGATAATTGGCCAAAACCGGGCTGCGCGCGCCGCGCACCTGCGTCTCTGGAAAAAAGTGCGATGCGCAGGCCCCCCACAACAGCCGGAAAACGCGAGAGCAATCCCGCTTTATCCCGCTTTATCCCGGCTAATCCCGGGTCAGGCGGCTGGGTGGTGCCGGATGAGGGGATTGAACCCCCGACCTTCGGTTTACAAAACCGATTTTACCGGTTCGATGTGCACCGGAATCAGCGCGCGGAATCATGGAGATGGTTCTTATCCGGCGTCACTAAACCGCTGCACGTGTGCCACTTTTTGTGCCCCCGCCGATCAGGCCTGTTCGGCCGTGCTTATCGATGCAGCCACCGCCCCGGCCATGGCCTGCTGTTTCTCGTCGGGCGTCAGATAGTCCAGGTAGATCTCGGTGGTCTTGATGCTGCTGTGGCCAAGCACTTCCTGCAGGGTGTAGATGCTGCCGCCGTCGCGCAGGTAGCGGACGGCGAAATCGTGGCGGAGATCGTGGAAGCGGAAGCCGGTGAACGTGCCGCCTTTTCGTGCCACTTTTTGTGCCACCCCCGCGCGGATGCGGCGGAAGTTGCTGGCCGGGCTGGTGAAGCGGGTGGAAAGCTCCTTATCGCGCGCGCGCGGATCCGGCGGCAGATCGTGCCAGAACACCCAGCCCAGCTTCAGGTGGCGCGGCTGCCGATCGATGATGGCCAGCGCCGCCGGGGTGAGTGGCACAGCGCGCGGCCGGCGGGCCTTGGCGCGGTAGATCATGGCGCAGTTGCGGGCGCGGTCGATCCGGTTGTGTTCCAGGCTGGCCACTTCTTCCTGCCGCATCCCGGTTTCGTGGGCGAAGGCGATCAGATCCCCGAAGCGTTTCGGCGCCGCGGCGATCACGGCGGCCACCTCGCCGGGGAGCGGCAGGCAGATCGGATCACGGCGTTCGGGTAGCTGGCGTTTGCGATCGATGCCCAGCGCCGGATTGTCCCCTTCCTTCCGCCAGCCCTGGGCGATGGCGTGGCCCAGCACCTGCGATAGAGCGGTCAGGTCGCGGCGCAGGGTGGCGTTGCTGGCGCCATCACGGCGGCGGGCGGTGATCATTTTTCTTATCTCGGCCGCGTCCAGTTCCTGCACGGTCTTCCCGTCCAGCTGGTCGCGCAGCTGGCCCAGGCTGGTGAGATAGCGGCGGATGGTGGCGGGGCGCAGGCGATTGGCGATGGCGGCATCGTTCCAGGCCAGCACCGCCTGCTGCCAGCTCACTGGCGCGGCGATGCCGAATCGCACTTCATCGATTACCTGTTTCCGGAGTTCTTCCGATCGGGTGGTGGCGGCGCGCTCTTCCTTCGGCCCGCGAACAGGGATGCGTAGCGGCTCTCGATAGCTGACGGCGGCGACCTTGAAGCGCGCCCACCACCAGTTCCCGCGCGGGTAGATGCCTTTCGGCATGGCTGCTGTCCTTGTTCCACCAGGCGCTCAAGCGCCGCCACATCAAACGTCCATCGGCCCCACAGTTTCGCCGCACCGGGGATGAGGCCACAGGCGGCCTTTTCCTGCAAGGTGCGCGCGTTCAATCCGGTGATCATCACCGCAGCCTTCGTGCCGCAGCGACGCGGCGAGACGGGCAGGGGGATGATCTGGGCGGTCACGGCGCGAGCTTCCTTACAGCCCAGCGGCTGACCACGTGGCGCACGCCGTCCTGAAATTCGATCAGCACGCTGTTCATCCGCCCGCGCGCGAGCACGCGACAGGGCTGGCCGTGGCGATCCGGAAGGGTGGCGCGGATCCGCCAGAAGTGGGTGGGGGCAGTCACGCGGCCTCCAGCTCGCCGCCAAACAACGGCAGATCGGCGGCCAGATCGGGCGCGGGTGGTGGCGGTGGCGGGGTATAGGTGGCCAGCCGCGGCGGGCGGCAGGGGTGGCCGGTTTCGCGGTGAACGACAAAGCGCACCCAGTTGCAGACGTCGACCCAGTGCTGGTGATCGCGCGTTACCCGGCTTTGCCAGTTGACCTGGCTGTGACGGGCATTGCGCAGCTGGCGCAGCACATCGGCAGCGGCGGTGCGGATTGCCTGACGCCGGGTGGGGAAATTGTTGGCGCGGTGCAGCTGGCCTTCGGGCTTTTTCCAGCTGCAGCGGCGGTCATTCCTTTCGATGCTCCACAGAAATCCATCCACGGCAAAGCTGCCGTCCCACAGTGCGACGATGCCGAAGCGCCAACTACCGTCCCAGTTGCGCTGGCCCGGCTCCCGACCGCCCCACCACGATTCCGTGGGCCAGAGATAGCTGTTGAACGGGCGCTGCCCATCGGCGCCCTCGATCGGGCCAGTGTATTTGGCGGGGCAATCGTCCGTGTACAGCTTGCGCCCCGTGGCGTCGTGCTGGCCATCCAGCAGCGAGGCTTTCCTTCGAGCGTTCACCGCGGCTTTTCCTTTCCGGCTTCGTCCATTTTGCCCAGGGCGGCGAGCAGGTGGGCGGCGGCTTCGATGGCCTGCGACACCCGGCGGCGGCCGTTGCCGGTGCGCGGATCGGCGCGCACGGCGGAAGCGGCGGCGCGGGCTGCCAGCCGCAGGTGATATTCGGCGGGATCCGTGGAGGCAGCCACGGCGTCCACCTGATCGAGCACGGCGTGCTGGGTTTCGGTCACGCCCTGGCGGAGATCGGTGGTCACGCCGTTCCCTCGCTCTCAAATTTGGTGGCCATCTGGGTACGGAGCAGGCGCACTGTATCCTGCATCAGGGCATTCCAAACCGCTGCGCACTCGTCGTGGTCTTTGCTGATGCTCACCACGTGACCAACGGCGGCTGCCAGCATCAGCTGGCCGATCTGCGCTCCGTTGATGCCACCCATCTCGCACCGACCGCCCCACGCCGCCAGCGCCGGCATCGCGTTTTCCTTGGTCAGCGGCCCACGCGCCAGCTCTTCCCTCATGAAATCCTTCATCAGTAGGGCACCTCTTCTTCGGGGATGAATGCGCTGGCGGATTTCGTCCAGGCTTCCACGGCGTGCTGGCTGCCCCAGCAGCCGCGGGGGGCGTGGTTGTAGAGGAAGCGCACCAGATCAAAGAGGCGGGTGCGGTTGAAATCGTCGGCCCGGCCGCAGGCTTCGCGCAGATCGTTGGTGAGCACGGCCAGCAGGAAGCTGCCCGGTGGGATGCCCTTGATGATCCAGCGGATCAACCCGCCGTGAAGGCCCAGCGGCACGTAGGTCATCGGGGCGCGGGCGATATCCTCCGCCCGCCGGCGCTGGGCCGCCGTCAGACGATCCCAAGGCACGCCGTGTTCTATGCACCACGCCTCAAGATCGGCGGTGGTCATGGCGAGATCAGCCATTCGCCGCCCCTCCCGGAAAATCATCGTGGGTGCGGCCGTCGAGCAGGCGGCCGGTGCGGGCTTTGCCGGGGCGGACCATGCCACGCCCCTCGGCAGTAGGATCGTCTGAACCATAAAGCCGGCCAAGCCGATCAAGCCAATGCGTCGGGGTTAGGCCATTATTGTGATCTGACGGCCCCCACTCACCCCACTGCTTGAAATGGAAAGCCACACCGGCGACGGCGCACTGGTCGCGCAGGGAGCGGGCCCAGTCAGGATGCATCGGCCGTGCGCCGGGGCCGCTTTCGCCGCCGCCGATTACCCAATCGAGCTCGCCCAACTTTGGCCAATCCGCTTCCTCTGCCTGCCATGCGTCCGACAGATATGGTTCCAAATCCACCGGCCCCAGCAGAGGCTCGCACGACAGGAACCGCACGGCGGCGGGGGTGGCCAGCAAGTGCGGGATGCGTTCATCGGCGGCTCGCTGATCTTCCACGCTGGTGCCAAGCCAGACGTTGGGGATGGGGCCGCGCGCGCCGCTCAAGGTGAAATCTGCGGGATCGGGCCAGACGCGATCGAAATGCTGCAGCATCAAGTCGATTTGGGCAAATCGCAGGAATCCGCCGCGATAGATGTTGGCCACATACGCCCGCATCCGCTCCGGCCGCTTCGTCAGCACCATGTGGGTGTGCTGCGGGGTGAGCGCCATCACGGCGAACTGGCGGTCGATCCAGGCGTCCGGCACGGATTCGTGAAACAGATCGCCGTGGGCGTTCCAGAAGATGCGGCGCGGGCGCTTCCAGGCCAGCGGCTGCAGCAGTGCCTTTTCGTTGGCGCGGGTCTCGCCGGTCCACACGTGGCCGGCTTTCGTCGGTTTGGTCAGGCCAGTGCTGGGATGGTTGGGCAGATTGCGCCCGCCGGCCCGCATCGCATAACAGTTCGTGCAGCCGGCGCTGATGACGCTGCAGCCGTTGAGATAATTGACCGTCGCATCGGCCCACTCGATCTTGGTGTCGTCAGCCACAAACAGCCTCCTCGAATTTCTCGGTTTCGTTGCCCCAGACGTCCCAACCGGGGCGGCGCTGACGGGCGAAGAGTTCGCAGCGGGGGCCGGCGTAGAGCTTCTCGGCAATCAGATGGGCATCGTCGGGTTTGCGGCTGTGTTCGCGTACTGGCGCCACGATCAGGCCCCGCACGCCGCGGCTGAGCACCTTTGGCCGGCCGCGCGTGCCAAACAGCAGCGGCTCGCTGGCGTTGCGCAGGACGTATCCGGTGCCAAAAGCCCAGCTGCGCCCGGTGCTGCTCTGTTTCGCCCAGGGCAGCCCGGTTTTATAGGTGAAGCCCCACGCCGCCATCGTGGCGATCGCATCGGGCAGCATCGCCCACGTGGCCCACATCAACAGCGCGCAATCCGACGCGGCCAGCATCGCCACCGGCAGCGCCTTGATATCGGCCAGGGACAGGCAGGTGTAGTGCGCCTGCGGGCTTTTCCGGTCGCCCTTGTCGCTGAACAGGCGGAACGCCCACGGTGGATCGGCGAGGATCAGGCCGTAGTGCGCGGGCTGCAGATCCGCAAAGGGCCAGGCTGGCTCGACTGCGAGGCGCAGCTGGGCGGTCACGCGGCTGGCCCCGGCAGCAGCGGCGGCATCCGGCCGCCTTCGTAGCTGACGGCGAGCTGGGGGCGCAGCCATTGGCCCACCAGCTGGCCATCGGGCAGCACGATGTTGGCCAGGAATTCATCTTCGAACACGCTGATGCCGGCGGAGACGGCCTCCAGCTTTGCCTTGATCACCAGCGCCAGCGCGCGCCAGCGTTGGCGGCATGCCTGTTCCCAGTTCTTCTCGGCCACGCTATCCGCCCGTCGATACAGAACCGAGCCGCGATAGTAGAGCCAGAATTCATCGGCCTTTTGCCCTTCGTCATCGAACGTAAGGACCGCAAACGTGGTCCGAACTACGCAGGCCGGCTCTCGGCCAACGAGCTCGACAACAACGTCGGCCATGCGCACTCGTTGCCCCGCGAAAACCGGGAAGAGATGGCTTGCCGGATCTCGGAGCATCCGATCAAACGTGGTGTTCGCCAGGCGATAGAGGGTGTCGTCCACGGCGACGAGGTACCTCTTGAATGAAAAGCCCATGGTCTGCTTTGACGTGGTGCGAATCGGTGCGACGCCCACCAGCGGCGCGTACGGCTGAGCGCAAGTATGCTGCGCGGCACGACCACATCGCATCACTCTTGGCGCTTGTGACGGGCTCCATCTTTACTCGGAAGCAGGCCCGATCTGTTCCGAT
>NZ_JANPML010000017.1:0-24240 GCF_031422795.1 Sandarakinorhabdus sp. | reverse complement strand
CAGGCTGATCAGTGGTGCGTCACAAATGCGCTGCAGCAGGTCAGCCTGCTGGCTTTCCAGCGCCACCAACAGCGTCAACACATTCAGCACATTGATCAATTCGCTGGTATATTCGGGCAGCCAGTGATCGGGTTGGATATCACCCAGCGGCGATGGCGGGCGCTTGTCGCCGATCTGCGGGCGCTCACGGTTGCGTTTGCGGTAACTGAACCATTGTTTCAGCACCGCCTTGCCCGAAACTTCATAGGCCCAGACTTCGGGGCTGACATTGTCCACAAAGCCCTTGCCCACATGCAGACGGCGGGTGGCGGCATCATGGCTGATCGTGTCAGGAAAATCAGCGGCCTTGTCGGGAATCTTGCCAGCTTTGCTGACGATGGGCGGATCGCTGGCGACACGCGGCGGGCCGGCGGGGCGGCCTTCGGTGAAGCGCTCGCCGAAACTGTGCAGCCAGATGATCTCGCGGCCCAGGGCGGCGGCTTCGGCAAACAGCGCGGCATCGGCGGTGAGCGGCACGCGCAGGCCAGGGCGGATGAGATCGGCCTTGAAGCGGGTGGTGTAGGCCGGGCAGGCGAGCAACGCGGCGACATAGGCGAACACGTCGACGGGATCGACCGATATCCCATAGGCGCGCGACAACGCCGCAACCACGGCCGGGGCGACATTGGCCTCTTTGGCAGCGGCGTCTTTCCAAAGCGCAAAGACACGCCCGCCAAATGAGCCTTTATACTGGTGCAGGTCCGGGATCAGCGCAGTTGCCGTAATCGCTGGTCCGGCGCTTGGGCTGTGCGCCATCAATGCGCTGAGGAAGACCTGATCATTGCTGTAATCATTCCATAAACTCGGGTTCGGTTGATTTATGACCCTGCTGTCGGGGACGATCCACTGGCGGTCAAACGATCGGAAACCGTAGCGCTGCGGCTGTGCAAGTGCCAAAGCGGCGGCAGCAGCAGAAGCCAAGGTCTTGTTTTCGCTTTGTAGTTCTCCAATTGCCTTTTCAATCGATTGAACATCCATTTTTTGGCCGATCAACTGCTTTCCGGGCTTCTTGACGTGGCGATCGCCTGGCTGACCGTTCCGCAGATGCGGATGGAATAGAAGCGCGCGCCTCGCGGCTGATTTCTCGCGCTGATCAGGCGTTGAACCATGATCAGCAGTCAGAGCTTCCCAACGTTGTTCAAGTGAAACCTTGTCTGGCGCGATAATCCACGTCCGACCCGGCATCACACCCGATCCGCTATCACCCAGCACGGTATCGAGCGGGACAAACTCGCTCCAGCCGCCGGTCAACTCGGGCAGCAAGGGCGCCCGCCAATCGGTTGGCCCATCGGACCAGCCGGGACTATCGAGCGCCAATTTGGACAATTCGGCAAACTTGTCTTTGCGCCTGCCTTGCGCCAGCGAACGAAACCGCACCCGTGCCGGCACCGCCGGATCGTTCGATGGGGACCGTGACGCGAGGACAATGCACACCGGTTGCTGCACGCCTTCAAAAATGCGCGTTGCCACCTCAGGCTGATGGCCTTCCGGTGAACAGTCGATCACCCAGATTTCATCACAATCACGGCGCAGATCGGCGCGCATCTTCTGGAAGCCGGGGCCATTCAGGAAGCCTGCGACCGTGATGTAGCAGACAAGCCCAGAATATTGTTCTGGCTGAGGCGGCTCCAGATCGCGCTTGCCCGAGCCCTGCTCGAATACTTTCCAGGCGGCCCAGCGCCAGAAATAGACATAGAGGTTGCGCAAATGCTTGGCATGGGCACCGACTTTCCACGCCACCGGTGGCTGCCAGTCGCGCAATGGCGCGTCCTTGCCATCCTTGAACCGGCCATTTTCAACCCAGGCACCCTTGCCCTTGGCCTTTTCCTTGTAGGGCGGGTTGCCAATGACCACCGTGATAGGCTGCGCCCGTTTGACCTCGTTGGCGTCGCGCTGAGATCGCGAGATTTCGCGGTAGATGCCTTGCCCGGTTTCGAAATTGGCGTTCGGATCGCTCAGCGTGTCGGTGACAAACAGTGCCGGGCTGCCTTCGGCATCAAGCGCGATCATTTCGGCCAGCAGGCGCAGCTGCGCCACGGCAAAAGCGCCGAATTGCAGTTCAAAGCCGTAAAGCCGCTTGGCCGCTTCGGTGATGATACCGCCAACCGCGCCTTCGCCTTCATCCGCCGCCACGCGCGCGGCAATGCTGCGCAGGATGGCGAGCAGGAAGGTGCCGGAACCAGTGGCCGGATCGGCAATATGCACGTCGCTGCCGGCCAGCCCCTGCGCCACGCCAAAGCGCTTGGACGAACGCAGCGCCTCATCACACAGCCGCACCATCGCCTGCACCACTTCGGGCGGGGTGTAATATGATCCGGTCTGCTTGCGCAGCTTGGGATCATAGATGGTGAGGAAATCTTCGTAGAAATAGAGCCAGGCTTCGGGATCGCCCTTGGCGACCTTGTCCCAATCGACCACATCGAGGACGCGCACCATGGTATCGAGCGCGGGGCCGAGCGACAGTTCCTGTTCGGTGAGCAGCCGCAGAGCGGTGCCAATGAGGGTGTTGGTTTTGCCCAATTGCTTCGCCACATCATCAAGGCCCCCGGCCAGCGACAATTTGCGCGATTTGGCCATCAGCAGCCCGAAGGTGACGGCCTGAGCATAGCCGTCGGCGAATTTCGCATCATCGGCATCGGGGAACAGCAGGGCCTTCCAATCTTCCTTCAGTTCCGACAGCCGGGCATTGTTGATACGAAGCTGTTCGATGACTTCGTCGCGCAGATAGCGGCACAGGCGGGCGGCAACGGCGGCGAGTTCCTTGGCGCCCTTGGGCGGGATCGGCTGCCAGCTGAGGAAATCGGCAATCAGCGGCATCAACGTGGCGGGCGCAGCGAGTTTGGCACCCGATGTTTCGATATCGCCATGGAATTTGACGATATCAGTGGCCAGCACCCCGTTGCGCCACAACGAAAGTGCATTGCCATCGATATAGAGCAGATTGGGCAGCGCCTTCAGCTTGTCCCACTGGTCTTTGTCGTGCTTGTCCTTGAACTTGCGCGGATCGGCACCTTTGCCGGGCTGCTTGACTTCGATGAAACCAATGAGTGCCTTGTTGAGCGTGACCGCAAAATCCGGGCGCGTCCTCAACTCGGCGAGCGACTTCTCGCCGACCAAAACCAGCGCGCCCTTGCCATGGCCACATTCGGCCGAGAAGGCGGCAAACAGTTGCTCGACCGGGTTGCGCAGCTGATCCTCTGGTTGACCACCTTCGTTCAGCTTGGCCTTGGCGGCAGCGCCGAATTCACTCACTGCTTTTTTGATCGTCTCGGCTTGCGTCATGCGAACCCCTCGTTATGTTTATGTTGTGCATCGGCTCTCGCCGTCAGGCAACCAGGGGAAATTGTGGCTTCATGAGCGAAGTGCTTGATACGCCTAAGGGCCAACTGGGTTTCGATCTGGGCGAAGCGACGGTGCCCAAGGCTTATGTGCCTGATATTGATGACATCCGGACAGAATTGAACGCCGTGCTGGATAGCTTGCGTGCTGCCAGCGGCACCTGCGCATTGGATGCGCGCCTGATCCGTTTTCACAAGACCGTTTTCCCGCAGATGGCAAATTGGCTTCCCGAGCAGGAGCGAGTCAGCATGCGCGCTGCCTTTGCTGCAGAAATTGGTCGGGTGGAAGCGCTCAAGGCCTGATAGCGCGCGCGCCTGCCTGCCGGAGGCTCTTATTGCCTTCACCCCGGAAACCGCGCCGCCATCAGCGCCCACGAGCGCCGCGCCATTTCGGCCAGCACGTCCATATCGATATCGGCGAGTTTCTTGACGTACAGGCATGACACGCCGGTGCTGGCTTTGCCCAGCCTCGCCAGCAGGTCGGCGTGGCCGTCGAAGCCGTCCATCAGATAGACGACGTGCTGGGCTTTGCGGGGGGAGAAGCCGAGGCGGGGCCAGGGGCCGGTTTTGGTGGGGTATTGGCCGTAGCCGATGATGGTGCTGCCCCACAGCACCGGTGGGCAGCCGGCCACTTGTTGCAGCAGGGCGGCGATGGTGTGGGCGTCTTCGCGGCGGCGGGTGGGTTCGAGGGCGGCGAGGAAGGCGGGGACGCTGGCGTTGGTGGGCAATGTTTTTTGTGTGTTGGCCATCGCGCGTCCTCCGGCTTGCGTTGGGGGAGCTTAGCAAATAGGCGCGCTTCCACAATCGGAAGGGAAGATCATGGCTGATTCGGTCAAGAAAGTGGTGCTGGCTTACTCCGGGGGCCTCGATACGAGCGTGATCCTGAAGTGGCTGCAGACCGAATATGGCTGCGAGGTCGTTACCTTCACCGCCGATCTGGGTCAGGGTGAGGAGCTGGAGCCGGCGCGGGCCAAGGCGTTGATGATGGGCATCAAGCCGGAGAATATCTTCATCGACGATCTGCGCGAAGAGTTCGTGCGCGATTATGTGTTCCCGATGATGCGCGCCAATGCGCTGTATGAGGGGCTGTATCTGCTCGGCACGTCGATTGCGCGGCCGTTGATTGCCAAGCGCCAGATCGAGATTGCCAAGCTGACGGGTGCCGATGCCGTGTCCCATGGGGCGACGGGCAAGGGCAATGACCAGGTGCGGTTCGAGCTGGGCTATTATGCGTTGGCGCCGGATATCCGCATCATCGCGCCGTGGCGGGAGTGGGATCTGACCAGCCGCGAGGCGCTGATCGCCTTTGCCGAACAGCACCAGATCCCGGTGGCGAAGGACAAGCGCGGCGAGAGCCCGTTTTCGACCGATGCGAACCTGCTGCACACCTCCAGCGAGGGCAAGGTGCTGGAAGATCCGTGGGAAGAAGTGCCGGATTATGTGTACAGCCGCACCGATCACCCGGAGGACGCGCCGGACACGCCGGAAGTTATCACGGTGGATTTCCAGAGCGGCGATGCGGTGGCGATCAATGGCGAGGGGCTGAGCCCGGCGACGCTGCTGGCCAAGCTGAACGAGCTGGGCAAGCGGCATGGGATTGGCCGGCTTGATCTGCTGGAGAACCGGTTTGTCGGCATGAAATCGCGCGGCATGTATGAAACGCCGGGCGGCACCATCCTGCACATCGCGCACCGCGGCATCGAACAGATCACGCTGGATCGCGGCGCGGCGCATCTGAAGGATGAGCTGATGCCGAAATATGCCGAGCTGCTGTACAATGGCTTCTGGTTCAGCCCGGAGCGCGAGATGCTGCAGGCCGCCATCGATCACAGCCAGGCCAAGGTCACCGGCACGGTGCGGCTGAAGCTGTACAAGGGAAATGTGGGCGTGGTGGGGCGCAAATCGCCTTATAGTCTCTATTCGGCGGGCATTGTCACTTTTGAGGATGACAAGGGCGCCTATGATCAGCGCGATGCGGCGGGGTTCATCAAGCTGAACGCGCTGCGGCTGCGGCTGCTTGGGCGGCGCGACGGGCGTTAAGCCCGTCGCCAGCAGAAAGACACGGGCGTTAACCAATAGTTGCTAGACAATTAATAAACTTGATGGCATGACCGCTTTGACACGGTGCCGCGGGGGCGTCCGTGCTTGTTGCGGAGTGTGCCATGCGCCTCAATGTTTTGTTCCTGTCTGCAGCCGTCGCCCTTGCGGCGTCGCCGGGTGCTGCCCAAGTGCTGTTCTCGCAGAATTTCAATTCGCTGCCGCAGGGGATCCCTGCTGCCGGCGTGCCGGGTTTCACGACCACTGGGACCGTGGACATCGTGACCAACGGCAATTTCGGTATCACTTGCGCTGGCAACACTGGCGCTTGCGCCGATCTCGCTGGCACACCGGGTCCGGGGATGCTCACCTCGACCGGGATCAATTTTCTTGCTGGCCGCAACATCACCATCAGCTTCGATCTGAGCGGCAACCAGCGCGACCTGGCCCGTGACACTTTTGATTTCAAGGTGTTGTTTGCCGCGCCGCCCGTCGGCTTCGGCGGCGCGCTCGCCGGGCCGGCACCATTTACCATCGGCGGTTTCCAGACGGCTGTATCAGGCGGGACCTACAGCGAAGTTGTTGCCGGCGATCGCAGTTTTCTCACCTATTCGGGCTTTCTCAATCTGGCGGGGCCGGGAACCTTGTTCCTGCAATTTGCTGGCCGCAGCGGCGACAACGTCAACATTGGTCCGATCCTTGACAATGTGCTGGTGACGCAAGGCGCAGTTCCGGAGCCGGCAAGCTGGGCGATGCTGATCGCTGGCTTTGGCCTGGTTGGCGCAGCCAGCCGCCGTCGCCGCCGTCTGGCTGTCGCCTGATAGTTCCGGCGTCACGCCACTAGTGCCGTTATGATTTCCGCGCCGCCGGCCGACACGCAGACAGCCGGCGGCGCAGGCAATCTGTCGGGAATCTTTACACCCGCTTTGCAGGCTGCGCTTCTGACCGCTCCGACTGCCCAACAGTCAACATTTTAACCATTTTCTAATTGTCACGTCAGGTTTCTTCAGGCATCTTTCCAACGACTCGCCGAGTCTGGCTGTTTTGAGGCGCAGGGTGGTCCAAAGTGTCGTTCTTCAGGCGGAGACCTGATTGTGCCGGATGCTGCCCTGCAGCACCTGAACTGTCGGCGCATTTTACATCAATTTTGCCGAGCGCATTTGTGCTGGCCGCGTAACCTGCTGATAAGTCAGCCGGAACCGACATTCTCCCATTTTGGCACGCTGCTTGCATGGCAGGCTGCGTACCAGAGGGAGATTGAAATGCGTATTCTTACTGCTCTTGCCGCCGCCGCCGTGATGGCCATGCCGGCATCTGCTGTGACCTTGTTCAGCCAGAATTTCGATTCGGCGCCGGTTCGCAATAACACCACCAACGTTCCGGGCTTCACGGTCACTGGCGGCGTGGATCTGATCAGGCAGGGCACCGTGGGCATACAGTGCGCTGGCGCTGCTGGTCGTTGCCTTGATCTGGTCGGTTCAAACAATGCCGGTTCGATATTGTCAGACCCGATCGCCATTCAGGCCGGTCGCGTGATCACCTTGTCCTTCGAAGTCGGCGGTAACCCGCGCGATACCAATATCTTCAACTTCGCCCTGGGCTTCACCAATCCGGAGAACATCGCGTCGTTCACGCTGATCACTGGGTTCCAGGGTGCCTATGGCGGTACCGGTTCGAACATCACCAGCTTTGGCACCTACACGGAATCGGTGGCGCGCAACCGCCAGTTCGTGACCTATGCCCTGTCGTTCGTCTCGACGGGAGCCGGTTCGCTGCTGCTGAACTTTGGCGCTGGCGGTCCGAACGATTCGGCTGGTCCGATCCTCGACAACATCCTGGTCGACAGCGCGGTTCCGGAACCGTCTGCCTGGCTGATGCTGCTTGCTGGTTTCGGCATGGTTGGCCTCGCCGCCCGCCGTCGTCGCAGCAGCGTGGCTGCCTGATCCGGCAGGGGCTGGTTTTTCCGGCCCCTCCGAACAGAAAAAAGGGCGTCGCTCCACAAGAGCGGCGCCCTTTTTCCATGGGCGGCTTACCAGGTTATGGCGGCGCCGCTGTAATCGACATAACGCTGGCCGCGCGCGCGGGCGGAAGCGATCGAATCTGTGATCACGCCGGCCAGGCCTTTCACGCTGGTCGCCACATCAATATCGGCATCGGGGCCGCCCATATCGGTTTTCACCCAGCCCGGGTGCAGCGTAAGCACGGCGACATCGCGGCTGCCGATATCCTGCACGGCAAAACCGCGCGTCAGGCTGTTCAACGCGGCTTTTGATGCGCTGTACAGTTCGGCCCACGCATTCTGGCGGCCGCCAACCGATCCCAGGATCGAGCTCATGAAGCCGATCGAGCCGCCATCTTTCACCAACGGCAGCAGGATGCGGCCGGCGCGGATGGGGGCGATGGCGTTGGTCCAGAACAATTGCGCCATGGCATCGCGGCTGACGGTGCTGGCGGTATCGGCGCGGCCCCCTGTGATGCCGGCGTTGATCAGCACATGATCAAAATTCTTGCCAGCCAGGCTGGTGGCCAGCGCACTCACCGTGTCGGCGTCGTCAATATCCACGGTCGCCACCTGCGCGCCGGTCGCGGCCAGTGCCAGTGATGCACTGCGCTGGGTGGCCACTACATCCCAACCGCGGCTGATGAATTCCTGGGTGAGGCCAAGGCCAATACCGCGCGAGGCACCGATGATGAGGGCAGAGGGCATGTGCGATTCTCCTGTTGAACGATCAGGAGTGTGGCCCGCGTGCAAGGGCCTGTCGAGCAAGCCTGCCTGTCAGAGACCAAAGCTCTGCTTGATGCCGTCGATGACAAACTGCGCCGCCAGCGCCGCGAGCACGACGCCGAGCAGACGGGTGAGGGCGCCTTCGAATTTGGCGCCCATCAGCTTCATGATCGGGCCTGCCGCCAGCAGGCAGAGCAGGGTGATCAGCAGCACAGCCGCCAGCGCGCCCAGCACCACGGCTTCCTGTGCCACATCGCCATTGGTGCGCGCCGATAGCAGCATCACCGATGCGATCGAACCCGGCCCGGCCAGCATCGGAATGGCCATCGGGAACACCGATATATCTTCCTGCTCCAGCGGCTTGCCGGCGGCATCGGCGGCAGATTTCACCTCTTCGGCGCGGGTTTCGCGGCGTTGGGTGCGCTTTTCAAACACCATGTCGATGGCGATCACGAACACCATCACGCCGCCGGCGATCTTGAAGGCTGGCAGGGTGATACCCAGTGCCGAAAGGAACGCCTCGCCGCCCAGCGCAAATGCCACCAGCACGGCAGCGGCAATCAGGCTGGATCGGATGGCCATGTCCAACCGGTGCTTTGGGGTGGTGCCGGCGGTGAGGCTGGAAAAGATCGGCACGCAGCCCGGCGGATCGATCACCACGAACAGGGTGACGAAGGCCGAGATGAACAGCTGTACCAGTGGATCGGCGAGCGTCATCCGCGAACCCGGGCCCAGGCCGCTTCCAGCGTGTTGGCCAGCAGGCAGGCAATGGTCATCGGGCCGACGCCGCCGGGCACCGGGGTGATCCAGCCGGCGCGCTGGCTGGCGCTGTCGAAGTCCACATCGCCGATCAAGCGGCTTTTGCCATCGGGCAGGGCGACGCGGTTGATGCCGACATCGATCACGCAGGCGCCGGGCTTGATCCAGTCGCCTTTCACCATGCCGGGAATGCCGACAGCGGCCACCACGATATCGGCGCGCGCCACGTGGGCCGCCAGATCGCGGGTGCGGCTGTGGGCAATTGTGACGGTGGCGCTGGCATTGGTGAGCAGCGCCGCCATCGGCTTGCCAACCAGGATCGAACGGCCGATCACCACGGCTTCGGCGCCGGCGATGTTGCCAAGCGCTTCCCGGATCAGCAGCATGCAGCCCGACGGCGTGCACGGCACCAGCCCCTTGCGGCCACTCACCAAAAGCCCGGTGTTGATCGGGTGCAGGCCGTCAACATCCTTGGCCGGATCGATGGTGGCAATCACCCGATCAGTGTCGATCTGCGCCGGCAGCGGCATCTGCACCAATATGCCATCAACGTGCCCGTCGGCGTTCAACTGGGCGATGAGGGCGAGCAGATCGGCTTCTGGTGTATCGGCGGGCAGGCGATATTCGCCCGAAATCATCCCGGCTTCCCGGCAAGCCTTGCCCTTGGAACCGACATAGACCGCACTGGCCGGATCATCGCCAACCAGCACCACAGTCAACCCCGGCGCGCGGCCGTGCGCGGCAACAAACGCAGCAACACCGGTCGCCACGTCCGCCCGCAGCGCGGCAGCGCGGGCCTTCCCATCAATCAGCATGGCCGTCATTGCAGCAGGCCCGTGTCCATCACCAGGGCCGGCACCAGCTGCTGCACGCCCGACAGCACCAGCCACAGCACCAGCGGCGATAGATCAATGCCGCCGAAATCCGGCAGGAAACGGCGGATCGGCCGCACCATCGGGCCGTAAATCTTGTCGAGCGCATTCAGGATGCCACTCACCACCGGGTTGCGGGTGTTGACGATGTTGAAGGCGACCAGCCAGCTGGAAATCGCCCAGACGACGAGGCCCCAGATCAGCACCTGCGTGGCCATGGTGAAGATATTGACAAGGGCGACGGCGGTGTTTTCCATGAGCTAGGCCCTTACAGACGGAGGGCGCTTCCCGCAATGGTGGCCGGCAAAATCTGCCCCTGTTTGGCAGTATCGTGATCGGGGGAAAGGGGGAGCAACATGTTCAGCAAGCTGGCGGATATTGCGGTCCATTATGCGACAACCACGCCCGACAAGGCTGCGGTGCGCGCCGACGGCGTGCGCTGGACTTTCGCCGATCTTCACGACCGCGACCGGCAGGCGGTGACGGCGCTGCGGGCGCTGGGTGTACAAAAGGGTGATCGCATTGGCTGGCTGGCGCTCAATCACATCGAATATGTCACGCTGATGTGCGCCTGTATTCGCATCGCCGGTTACAAGGTGCCCAAATCTGCCGACCTCATCGACGCGCTGCCGCGCAACCCGAGCGGAAAGATCCTGAAAAGGGATCTGCGCGAACCCTTCTGGGTCGGGCGCGAGCGCAAGGTGAACTGAACGAAAAAGGGGCAGCCTGGCCGCGTAGCCGGGCTGCCCCTGTTGAAGTCAGGCTGGGCCGTTACTTCGGCGCCTGCATGTCCTTGCCAACTTCTTCGATGGCTTCGCCGGTGTTCTGCTTGGCATTGGCAGCGGCGGCATCGGCCTTGTCGCCAGCCTTGTCGATCGCATCACTTGCCTTGTCGCCAGCCTTTTCGATGGCGGCACTGGCATCATCACCGGCCTTTTCGATCGCGTCACCGGCCTTTGCGGCATTGGCAGCAGTGTCGTCGGCAGCGGACTCGGCGGCTTCGTTGGTTTCTTCCTTGGTGGTCTGCGAGCAGGCCGCCAGGGCAAATGAAGTGGCACCAAGAATCAAGATACGAGTGAATGTTTTCATAAGCTTTTCCTTTTCAGACCAAAAACTGGTCACGTCCGGTGTTGACCTGTCAAAGCATTCCAACAGCATCCATGTACCATAATTTCGGCATTATACCCTACCATTTCGATAGGGCTGAGGCGCCATCATTCTGGCGATGCGGCAGAGCCGGCCAGGATACCGCCATCGATGTGGAATTCGCTGCCCGTCACATAGGCGCTTTCATCAGCGGCGAGATAGGCGGCCATGGCGGCAACCTCGTCGGCGGTGCCGAAGCGTTTGAGCGGCGTATCGGCGACAAAGGCCACCATGGCGGCTTCGCGCTCGGCTGGCGTGGTGCCCAGCATGGGTTCCCACATCGGCGTCATGATCGCCGCCGGGTGGATGGAGTTGCAGCGGATGGCGAGGCCGTTTTGCGCGCACCACAGCGCGACGGATTTGCTGTGGTTCCTGACCGCTGCCTTTGACGACGCATAGGCTGCCGCCGCCGGAATGCCGACAAGGCCGGAACGCGACGAGATGTTGATGATGCTGCCTTTCCCGGCGGGCCGCATTGCCCGGATGGCGGCGCGGCAACCAAGAAAACTGCCATCCAGATTGACCGCGTGGACCGCGCGCCAATCGGCCAGACTGGCGTTTTCCGGATCATGCGCCGCCGGTTCGCCTTCGAATCCGGTGATGCCAGCGTTGTTGACCAGAATGTCGAGCGAACCAACCACTGCCATCACCTGCGCCCATGCCGCCTCGTCGCGCACGTCGAGCCGGGCAAAGCGTCCGCCGATGCTGGTCGCCACCGCCTCGCCGGCGGGATTGATATCGGTCACCCACACGAAGGCACCTTCCGCGGCAAAGCGGCGGGCGATGGCTTCACCGATGCCGCGCGCGGCGCCGGTGATCAGGGCGGTCTTGCCGGTCAATCTTTGCATGGCCGCGCTGTCTGCCATGTCGCCGCCATGGTCAAGCCGGCGCGGCCAAGCTGACATGAAAGTGACATGCTGGCGTCATGCAACGGTCACGCGTGATGGTTAACGAATTGGGTGTTGATCACTGGGGGATTTACTATGCGCCACCTGCTTCTTGCGGCCGCCGTTCTGGCCGCGGTTCCGGCTTCTGCCGCCATCACGTTTGCCGGCAAGATCGAAGTGGCCGGCGATGCCACCGATCGGTCCAAGCTGGGCAATGGCCCCAATCTCAACCGCCTCAGCTTTGGTTCCGACATGGTTTATGATCCCAGCCGGCGTGTGTTCTATGGCATCAGCGATCGCGGCCCTGGCGGCGGCACCATCGATTGGGCGCCGCGCATCGAAACCTTCAAAGTTGATACCGCTGCCAATGGCGCGATCAGCAATTTCCGCGTGGTCGATACCACTGAATTCCGCCAGGCCAATGGCCAGGTCTACAGCGGCCTGAACCCCAGCCGCTTGGCCGGCGGTGCTGGCGTGCTCGGCGCGGCGCTGGATTCCGAAGGCATCGTGCGCCTGCCCAACGGCAATTTCCTGGTTGCCGATGAATATGGCCCGTCGGTGTATGAAACCAACAACAAGGGCGTGTTCATCCGCGCCTTCACCCAGCCGGGCAATGTGGTGCCGCTGGCCAATGGCAACCCGGATTTCGCCAACGGCCGTGGCACCATCACCACCGGCCGGCAGGACAATCGCGGGTATGAAGGCCTGACCATTTCTGGCGACGGCAAGACCGCCTTTGCCATCCTGCAGGATCCGCTGGTCAACGAAGGCAGCCAGAACGATGGCCGCCGCAGCCGCAACCTGCGCATCGTGCAGTTCGATGTCGCCACGGGGCAATCGACCGGCCAATTCGCCTATCAGCTGGAAAGCATTGCCGATATCAACGCCCGGCTGCCGGCCGCCAATGCGTTCACCAACACGCAGCAAGGCCGCAGCATCGGTGTGTCGTCGATCACCTGGATCGGCGGCACCAGCTTCCTGGTGATCGAGCGTGACAACCGCGGCCAGGGCCCGGACAATCTGATCACCCCCAACGGCCCGGTGGGCACCAAGCGCGTGTTCCTGATCGATCTGGCCGGCGCGACCGACGTGTCGGGCACCAGCTTTGCCGGCAGCAACAGCCTGCCGAACGGCGTGACGCCGGTGAGCAAGCTGCTGTTCCTTGATGTGCAGGCGGCGCTGCTGGCGGCGGGCGAATCCATCCTGCCGGAAAAACTGGAAGGCCTCGCCATTGGTCCGCGGCTGGCTGGCGGCGGCTTCGCGCTGCTGCTCGCCACCGACAATGATTTTTCGGTGACCCAGAACGGCAGCAATGTGCAGTTTGACGTGTGCACCGATGGCGGCACCGCCTTCACCGAAATCGCGCTGGGCGCCATTTGCCCCAACGGCCAGGCGCTGGTGCCATCGCGGCTTTACAGCTTTGCGGTGACCGGTGCCGATGTTGCCCGGTTTGATGCCTCGCTGATCGGCGTGCCGGAACCGGCGAGTTGGGCGATGCTGATCGCTGGCTTTGGCTTGGTCGGCGCCGCTGCCCGTCGCCGGGAACGTCAGCGCCGCACCGTGGTTGCCGCCTGAACTTTTCGCGGCTTTGCGCATTTGCCGAAGCCGCGACAGCGGCTAAGGCATCTCCCGAACATTGAGGGAGATGGACATGCAGACAATCGGCGTGATCGGCGCAGGCCTGATGGGCAATGGCATTGCCCATGTTGCCGCGCAGGCTGGCTATGATGTGATCCTGTCGGATGTGGCGATGGCGCGTTGCGAAGCGGCCAAGGCCACGATTGCCAAGAACATGACCCGGCAGGTGAGCAAGGGCGTGCTCACGCCGGAGCAGGCAGACGCCGCGTTGGCCCGCATCACGCTGACCACCAGCAACGCCGATTTCGCCGCCGCTGATCTGGTGATCGAGGCCGCGACCGAGAATGAAGCCATCAAGGGCCAGATTTTCGCTGGCCTGAAGGATGTGCTGAAGCCTGCGGCGCTGCTGGCCAGCAACACCAGTTCCATCTCCATCACCCGGCTGGCCGCTGCAACTGCCCGCGCGGATCGCTTCTGCGGGCTGCATTTCTTCAACCCGGTGCCACTGATGGCGCTGGTGGAGATCATCCCCGGCCTCGCCACGTCGGCGCAAACCACGGCCGCGATGCAGGGCTTTGCCGCGAAACTGGGCAAGACCGCGATCCTGGCTGGCGATGCGCCGGCCTTCATCGTCAACCGCGTGCTGTGCCCGATGCTGAACGAGGCGATCTTTGCGCTGGGTGACGGCGTTGGCAGCGTGGTGGATATCGATACCGGGCTGAAACTGGGCGCCAACCACCCGATGGGGCCGCTGACGCTGGCCGATTTCGTCGGGCTCGACACGCTGCTCAGCATTATGAAGGTGATGCAGGATGGCACCGGTGATCCGAAATATCGCCCGGCGCCGCTGCTGGTGAAGTATGTCGAGGCCGGCTGGTATGGCCGCAAATCCGGTCGTGGTTTCTATGACTATTCGGGCGCGGAGCCCGTGCCGACCCGATAGATTCTGGCCGATGAAACTCACCTTCACCAAGGGTGCCGGCAAATTCGACCGGCTCGATATCGTGGCGACCAATGGCCCGCGTCCGCATATCGAGTGCCCGAAACAGGGCATCATCCCGCACGACATGGTGCATTGGGCGGTGGAATCGACCGCCGAGACCGCAGGCTTCCTGCATCTGATCGCCGATGGCAGCGACGGCGGCTTCCGCACCGGCATCGAAGATCGGACGGCGCAAAGCGTGGAGCGGCTGGTCGAGATGTTCCAGGGGGAAGGTTGGAGCCAGACGGCGCTGCCCGATGACGAATTCATCGCGCTTTATGCCACCACCTGTGATGAGCGCGGTGACACGCCGTTGGCCGTAACCGGCGCGCTGCTCACCGCCATCCGGGCGCGCATGGCCGAAGTGAGCGCGCAATGGGCCGCCGTGCCGGTGGGCGGCAAGATGGTGCTGGAATTGCCCGGTCATCCCCAATAAGGCGAACCCCATGAGCGCGCACGCCCCACACCCCGACATGCTGGCCAAGACGGAAACGCTGATCGAGGCGCTGCCTTATCTGCAGCGCTATGCCGGCATGACCTTTGTGGTGAAATATGGCGGCCATGCCATGGGCGACGCCGAACGCGCGCGGGACTTCGCCGAGGATATCGTGCTGCTGAAAGCCGTGGGCATCAACCCGGTGGTGGTGCATGGCGGCGGGCCGCAGATCGGTTCGCTGCTCAAGCGGCTGGGCATTGAAAGCCGCTTTGTCGATGGCCTGCGCGTCACCGATGCCGCCACGGCGCAAGTCGCCGAAATGGTGCTGGCCGGCAGCATCAACAAGGAAATCGTGGCGCACATCGCCCAGGCCGGCGGCCGCGCGGTGGGCATCAGCGGCAAGGATGCCGGGCTGGTGATCGCGACCAAGGTGGAACGCACCGCCAAGGATCCGGATAGCCTGATCGAACAGGTGGTCGATCTGGGTTTCGTTGGCGAACCGGCCAGCGTTGATCGCAGCATCATCGATACGCTGACCAGCGCCGGCATTGTGCCGGTGATTGCGCCGGTGGCGGTGGGTGCCGATGGCCACACCTATAACATCAATGCCGATACCATGGCCGGCGCCATTGCCGGCGCGCTGGGTGCCGCCCGGCTGTTCCTGCTCACCGATGTGGCCGGCGTGCTGGGCAAGGATGGCGCGCTGATGACCGATCTGACGCCGGCAGGCATCGCCGAGTTGATCGCCGACGGCACCATCACCGGCGGCATGATCCCCAAGCTGGAAACCTGCGTTGATGCCGTTGCGGCCGGCGTGGATGCCGCCGTCATCCTCGATGGCCGGGTGCCGCACGCGCTGCTGCTGGAAATCTTCACTCGCAAGGGCGCCGGCACGCTGGTGCGGGCCAGCTGAGCCGGCGGGTGCGGGCCAGCTGATTGCTGATCCGGCACGCGGGGCCTAGGCTGCGCCTTTCTGCACGCGAAGGGATGGCCGATGAAATCTCTGATCCTGGCTTTGGCGCTGCTGGCGCTGCCTGCTGCCGCCCAGGCACCAGCGCCGCTGTTTGAGAAGACCCTGCCCGATCTGCCGGGCAAGGAGGTGACGTTGGTGGAGGTGGTGCTGCCGCCCGGCGGCGCCAGCCCGGCGCATCGTCACAATGCCCATGTTGTCGTCTATGTGCTGGAAGGCAATATCGTCATGCAGGTAAAGGGCCAGCCGGCGCAGACGCTGGGTGTGGGCCAGACCTATTATGAAAACCCGTCCGACATCCACACCGTGGGCCGCAACGCCAGCGCCACGGATCGGGCGCGTTTCCTGGCTTTTTTCGTGAAGAACAAAGGCGCGCCGCGCACAGTAGCGGTGCCCTGAAGTTGCAGCGCTGAATCTGCATTTCGCTGACATTGCTGGCGGTGCGGCGCGGTGCTAGCTTTTATTTCATCCAGGTCTTTGGTCGGCCTGCGAGGGGGCATTTCATGCAGATCTTCCAAGCCCGGATGGGCAGTCTTCATTGTGTCGCAGGTTTCAGCCTGCTGCTGCTCGCCATCCCGGCTGCGGCGCAGGATCGGCGTTTTTCGGCCGATGATCTGCCGAAACTGGTGCGGATCGGTGATCCACAACTGTCGCCTGATGGCAAATCGGTGCTGAGCGTGATTGCCCGCGCCAATCTGAAGGACAATCGCTGGGACGGCGAACTGACGTTGATAGATGTCGCCAGCAAGGCCAGCCGCGTGCTGACCAGTGGCCGGCAGGGCGTGAACAGCGCGCGCTGGTCGCCCGATGGCCGCAGCATCGCCTTTCTGGCGCAGGATGCTGGCGGCCGCGCGCAGGTGCATATCTTGTCGATGGATGGCGGCGATGCCCGCGCGGTCACCAGCGGCAAGACCGCCGTGACCCATCTCGCCTGGCGCCCCGATGGTGCGGCGCTGGCCTTTGCGGCGGCCGATGAGGAACCGGAAAAAACCGGCGAGGCCAAATTTGAAGATGCGTTCGAAGTGGGCAACCACAGCTTCCTCGATCGGGTGCCGCGCAAACCCATCCATATCTGGACGGTCGCGCTGGCGACAGGTGCTGTGCAGCGGCTGACCAGCGGGCCGCGCTCCTTGCCGCTGGGCCTGCCGCCCACCGGCGCGCCGTCGCAGCTGAACTGGACGCCCGATGGCAGAAGCATCATCACCGTGCAGGCCGACACGCCCGCCACCGGCGATGCCGATAGCAGCCGGCTGATGCGGGTCGATGTGGCCAGCGGCAGTGTGCAGCCGCTGCTGCCCACACCCAGCAGTGTGCGCGTGCCGATCTTGTCGCCCGATGGCCGCAGCCTGGCCTTTGGCACGGCGCGCGATGGCGTGGCGGCGCATCAATCGCGGGTGATGATCGCGCCTGCCGCTGGCGGCACGCCGCGCGATGCGGCGCCGGGCCTGGATGTTGCGGTGGAACTGGTGGGCTGGCTGCCCGACAATCAGACGGTGCTGCTGAACGGCACCGATGGCACAAGGTCTGGCTTGTGGCTGGCGAAGGACGGCAAGGCGACGAAGCTCGATCTGGGTGATCTTGATGCGGGCAGTGTTGATATCGGCAGCAACGGCACCATCGCCTTTACCGCGTCCACCGCTGCCCGTCCGCCCGAACTGTTCGTGCTGCCCGCGCCCGGCGACAAGCCGCTGGCGCTGACCAGCCTGCAAACCGTCACCGATGGCGTGACGCTGGGCCGGCAAGAGACAATGGTTTGGCAAAGCGATGGCTACAGCGCGGATGGGGTGATCACCTATCCGCCCGATTACCAGCCCGGCCAACGGCGCCCGTTGGTGCTGTATATCCACGGCGGCCCGGTATCGGCGTCAAAGCAGACGTTCAGCACGGCGTCACAGATATTGGCGGCGCAGGGCTGGATCGTGCTGGAACCCAATTATCGCGGCAGCAACAATCGGGGTTACAAGTTCCAGCAGTCGATCATTGGCGATGCCGTGGCCGGGCCGGGGCGCGATATCATGGCTGGCGTTGCGGAACTGAAACGGCGCGGCCTGATCGACGACAAGCGCATGGCGGTGACCGGCTGGTCTTACGGCGGCATGATGACGACCTGGCTGATCGGGGCCTATCCGCAGGCGTGGAAGGCTGCAGTGGCTGGCGCGCCGGTGACCGATATCCTCGATCAATATACCACCGCCGACAGCAACCGCGGGCGGGCGGCGCAATATGGCCCGTCACCGTTCGTGGGCGACAACATGGCGAGTTATTCGCGGCAATCGCCGATCTTCCAGGCGTGGAAGGCACGCGCGCCGACGCTGATCATGAGCGATGTTGGCGATTGGCGGGTAACGATCCCGCAGGCCTATAAATTGTATCGCGCCTTGTCGGACAACAAGGTGCCGGTGAAGTTCGTCGCCTATCCGGTGCCCGGCCATTCCCCATCCGATCCGATCCGCAGCCGCGATGTGTGGCGGCGCTGGGTGGATTGGTTGCAGCCCCGGCTGGGCGCGACCGGCGCGAACCAGCCATAGGACCAGGCAAAGTTGCCTCCGGCGGCCAGGGGCTGAGCCCCTGGACCCGCTTTCATTGACGCGCGTTCGGCGACGAAAATTGGATATATAGGGCGGACAAACAAATGGGTGCAGGCCTCAGGCCTGCCCGCCGGAGGCTCTGCTTCCTTGTTCTTCAACCTATGCCAACTGAAATTGGCGGAAGGTTGAAATGACGGGGACTTAGAATCAATAACAGCGAATCAGCTTGGTCTTCAGGTTGCGCTTTAGGCTGAACTGCTGCGGCGCGGCGTTGCTGGCGCCATACATGGTGAGTTGCAGGGCATTGCCCTCCACCCGGCCTTCGAAGCGCGCCTTGGTGCGCTTTGGCGGCGAGTCCGGGTCGCGGTTCGGGCCGGGCTGGAACGCTTCAACTTCGCCCAGCATGGTGAAGCGGCCATCGGCGGCGGCGGGCGTTGGCGCCTGCAATTCGATGCTGCTGCATTCGGTTTCCAGCCGGCCACCGCTATCGGTCAGGGTCAATTGCGCCTGAAATGCGCCCCAAGTGCCGCCAAGCCCGCCGGTGGGCGGCGGGGGAGCAGCGGCAGTTGGCATGGCAAGCACCCCAAGGCTGGCCAGCAGAGAGACGAGAAACGCGCTGGCTGGCCTGTTCATGGTTGTGATGTTCCGGAAACGATACCGCAGTTTACGCCTGAATCTCAGCTGGTGCCATAGCGCAGGCCGGTGCTGCGGCCGCAGTCGTCAAACTTGACGACGGCGTTGCGGCGCAGCCGATAGGTCTTGTTGCCCTTCACCAGATCGGATTTGATCTGCAGTTCCAGCGTTGACCCGATGATGCGGCCGCTGAATTGCGCCGGCCGATCCTTTGGGTTGGTCTGGCTGAGGCTGAGGCCGGCGGTGACCGGATTGAGATAGCCGGTCGCTGAAAAACGGCCACTGCCATCCAGCGGCGGCCGTCCGCTGGCCTTGCCGTTCATGCACTTGCCCTGCACCACCGTGTCGTTGCCACTGATGCGCAGGGAAAATCCATCGCCCGCCCAATTGCCGGCCAGCAACTGGCTGGCTGGTTTCTGGGGGGCAGGCTTCTGGGGGGCTGCACGGGCCGAACCCGGCAGCAGAATGGCCATCGAAAGGGCCAGGACGAGTATCGGCGACCGGATCATCAACGCGCCCTTACAACAAAGCCACAAACGAACATACGGGTGGAAGCTCGCGCTCCCACCCGCATATCAGCACCAATCAGGCTCAGGCGGCGACGGTGGCAGCCGCGCGGCGGCGCATGGAAACGCCCACAAAGCCAAAGCCGGCAACCATCATCAGCCAGGTGCCGGGTTCCGGCACAGAGTTCAGATTGACCTCGGCGATGTAGGTGCCCCAGCGCGCGAAGCCGCTGCCGTTGCCTTCCGGGTGGTTTTCCCGCGTGTTGTATTCGCGGGCGAACTGGCCGGTGATCCAGAAGCTCTGCATGTTGAGCGGATCGACGTTGACGGCGCTATAGTCACCCCAGCGCTGGCGACCGTTGGCCGCTTGCCCGAAGGCCGAGCCGTTATGGTATTCGTCCGTCACGCTCTGTTTCAACAGAACGGCATCGCCCATCGCGCTCAGCGAACCATCGGCATTGGTCTTGAAGCCGCGGGCAAACACGCTGACACGGCCATCCTGCCCCGTCGTCACGTCACCCGACCGGTTGTAGCCAACCACAACCTGGCCCGATTTGTTGACTGCAATGGAGCCCTGGAAGAAATCGAAGGCGCCGCTGGCATCATTCAGATCGGTTTCCGACAGCACGTTGCCGGTGGCCTTGTCCAGCACGGTGATGCGCACGACCGTGTTGTCAGTGCCGGTCGGCGTGACAGTGTTGACGAAGTAGATACGGCCCTTCACTTCCCAGGCATTGGCACTGATGCGCGTATCCAGCGTATCGAGGACGCGGGCATTGGCACCGTTCACCGGTTGACGGCCGGGATTCGTGTCGTTGAAAAGGCTGCCGCCCTTGTCGGACAGATAGGATTGCGCGGTCATCGAGGCATTGGCAGCGCCAGCGTTCTGCACATCGTAGGTGACGTTATCGAAGAAGAACAGGCTGGCCGAAACCGTCGACGCCGTGCTGGAGAAGCTGTCGCTGTTGACGCCCTGGATGGCAAAGCCACGGTCCTTGGCCAGCGTGTTGAACGGGCCACGGGTTTCGAATTTGACCAGGCTGGAGACGTCCGGGCCGGCCGCGTCGAAGATATCTTGGCGGTTCAGCACGTTGAGCGTGGTGCCCTGGAAGCTGAACCCAGTGTTGGTCCGAGCGAAATCGTTGGTGCCGATCAGCACCGAATTGTTGCTGAGCGACAGGGTTGGATAGTCGGCAAGGCCGCCAAGCGGGAAGGCTGCGCCGGAAACGCCGGTCACCACGGCCGATTTCCAGCCGCCCAGCGCATCGTCGGTTTGCGACACGCCGATCCGAAGATTGGCACCGCTGCTGTCAAACCCGATCGCCAGCCAGCGATTGGTGCGATTGTCGAACAAGACGCGAGGGTCACCGCCCGTGGTGCCGCCACCGATGCTCGTCCAGAAGTTGGAATCGGTGATGCGCGGTGCCAGCAACGCACCAGTGGCCTTGCTGTAGACCGAGAAGCTGCCGTTGATCAGCTGCACATACTGCGACGTGCCGACGGCGCCCATGGTATCGGGTGGGAGCAGGCCAACGCCCAGAGCGCGCGTGTCATAGTCTGACGTGCCTTCAAAGCCCCGGACCAGGCTGAGCGGCGCACTGCTCGGGCCGTTCAGGACGAAGGCCGACGGATCTGCCACGTTGCTGCCGGTAGCATCATCGCGAATGGCGCGCGGCAGGTTGCGACGTTCCGTGAATTTCGTGTTGAGCGTCAGCACATCCGTGGCTGAAGCCACTGTTGGCGAGACGAGTGCCACGGCGACCGCAGCGAGACCGAACTTAAGCATTTTGACGTTACCCCCCTTACTGAACTGAACGGGTAATCTATCAGTCATATACCGTTAATCAAGAGCTTAAAAAATTGTTTCCAATTCGTCACTTTTCGCGCTGGATGGCCGCCCTGCCGCCGCCCGGTGGCCAGGCGCTCAATGGCTGGCGGCGTCACGAACAGGCGGACCGAAGCCCGGCCCGCCTGTCATGCTCGTGTTTTACTGCGGCGCGGCCACGGCGGCGTCTTCGCCAACGGTGATGGCAGCTTCCTGTGCCGGGGTCGTTACCGTGCGGGTGGAACGGATCATCGGCGCATCGCGGCCGGTCCAATCGAGGAACTGGCCCTTGGCGCGGCGATAATTATCCTTGGGATTGTACAGCGTGATGCCCTGCAGATCGAGATCGCGGGCTTCGGCATTGCCCATGGCGGCGAGCAGGGTGAAGCCGGCGACATAGGCATTGCGGCGCGCCGTGGCGAGCTGCACGCGGCTGTTGATCAATTCCTGTTCGGCGTTCAGCACTTCGATGATGGTGCGGTTGCCGACGCCGTTTTCAGCGCGCACGCCTTCGAGGCTCAGGCTGTTTGCCGCGATGGCCGCTTCGGCAGACGTGATCACATCAAGGCTGGCGCGCCAGCTGGCAAAGGCGGCGCGCACCTGTTGTATCACCAGGCGTTCGGTGCCGATCTGGGTTTCCATCGCCGCCGTGCGCCGGGCCTGGGCCTGACGGATCTGCGCCGATGGCCGGCCGCCCTGATACAGCGGCAATTGCAGCTGCGCGCCGATCACGGCGGATTTCTGGGTGGACGGGATGTTGATCGGAATATTGGCGCGGGCGCCGCCAAAGTTGTCGTTGCGGTTGAAATTGCCAAATCCAGACAGCGTGGGCAGCCGGCTGGCGCGGGCGGTCTTCACGTCATAGCCAGCGGCTTCGCTGTTCTTGGTGGCGGCAGCGATGTCCGGATTTTCCTTGATCGCGACTTCTACCGCTTCGGCGACGTCGGTCGGCAAACCGGGCAGCGGTGGCGGCGACGACAGATCGGCCGGCACTTCGCCCACTTGCTGGATATAGCGTTCTTTGGCGGCGATCAGATTGGCTTCGGAATTGCGCAGATCTGCCTTGGCCTGGCTCAATCGCGCTTCGGATTGGGCAACGTCGGTGCGGGTCAGATCGCCCACTTCGAAACGATCCTGCGTGGCGCGCAGGTTCACTTCGAGATTCTTCACGTTGTTGCGGTTGAGGTCGACAATCTGGGTGTCGCGCAGCACATCGTTATAGGCGGCAACCACTTGCGAAAACACGCTGGCTTCGGTGCCGCGCAGGGTTTCTTCGCCGGCGGCCACGCGGGCATCGGCCGCCTTGATGCCGTTCTTCACCAGACCGCCCTGATAAATCGGCACCTGCAGCTGCGCGGCCGTGTTCAGCGTGCGCGGGATGACCACGAACTGGCCATCGGGGATCAGCACGTTCTCGTTGAAAGTGGAGGTGATGTTGGCCGACGGCAGGCCGGCGGCGCGCTGGATCGGCACATTTTCATCCGTAGCCATCTGATTGGCGCGAGCAGCGTTCAGCGTCGGGTTGGTCTGATAGGCCTTGGCCAGCGCGCCTTGCAGCGATTCTGCCGACACCGGCGACAGGCCAAGCAGCGACACGCCCAACAAGGCGGCAACCAGCGGGCGGGACGGGCGACGGCAGGGAGCCCCCAGACCAAGCGTCTGCATTCACATCATTCCTTTAACTCGGTGCGCCCGCAGACGCGCCAACGCCCTCTCAAAGGTGCCATATAGAGACAAGACAGCCGCTGGCCAAGGGCTGGCCCGCGTTAATTTGAGCAGCGACCAAATTTGTCAGCATGTCATGGTGTCACGGCCTTCAGATAGGCAGCGATGGCGGCGCGATCCTGATCGGGCAGTTCGGCCATATTGGCCTGCACTTCCACCATGGTGCCGCCAACACTGTCGTAATCGGGGGTGAAGCCGGTTTTGAGATAGTCGGCGATTTCGGCGGCGCTCCACTTCAGCCGTGCCGGCGTGAGGCCGGGCACCTTGCCTTTTCCTTCCGCATCGGGCCCGCCCTGCAGCCAGCGCGCCCGATCCAGCCCGCCAAAGCCATCGCGCGGCGTGTGGCATTCGCTGCAATGGCCGGGGCCTTCCACCAGATATTGGCCGGCGCGGGCTGCAGCGGATGCCGTTTCGGGCAGCGCCACCACTGGGCTGGCATCCAGATAGAGATGCTTCCACAGGCCGATGCCGCGCCGGATGTTGAACGGAAAGGCGATGGCCCCGGCGGCAGGTTTGCCGGCCACGGCGGGCAGCGATTTCAGAAAGGCAAACAGATCGCCGATGTCGCCGGCCGTCATCCGGGCATAGCTGGTGTAGGGGAAGGCCGGATAATAGTGGCGGCCATCGGGGCTGACGCCGCGGCGCATGGCGTTGTCGAAATCCGCCAGGCTCCAGCCGCCGATGCCATCTGGGCCGGGCGAGATGTTGGGCGGCTGGAAATTCCCGAACGGCGTTGCCAGCACGGCGCCGCCGCCCAGTTTCAGCCGGTCATCACCTTTGGCGCCCTTGGCGGCGTGGCACGAGGCGCAGCCGCCCACGTGGAATATGCGCACCCCGCGCGCGGCGTCGCGCGGCCCTTGCGCGACGGCATCGGCATCAAGCCGCACCGGCGCGGTCAACAGCCAGCCGGCCGCCGCGCCAACGACGGCCAGGCCAGCCAGACCCGCCAGCAGCCGCATCTCAACCCTTCTTGATGCGGAAGCCTTCGTGGCAGCTCTTGCAGTTGGCGGTCACCATGCCGAACGCCTTGCCGAAACCAGCGGCATCGGTGGGCTTCAGCGCAGCGGCGCTGGTGGTATCGGCCTGGAACTTGGCCGTGGCGGCCTTCCAGTCGGCGGGCTTGTCCCAGATCGCCGGAGCGGCTTCGGTTTCACCGCCGGTTTTGGAACTGGCCGGGAAATGCGCCGGGAAGGCCTTGGCCGCGGCGGCATAGTTGGCGAGGATCTTGTTGGCCATGGCGGCATCGAACGGCAC